>NZ_JARUXD010000067.1:0-18764 GCF_030433875.1 Curtobacterium sp. PsM8
GGCAAACCCCCCCAGGCCCCCGCCCCCACCGCGCCTCCCGTCCGCCGTGGGTACCGTCTGCGACACTCGACCCATGTGGCCGTTCCGCAAGCGCCCCGAGGCGGTGCCCTCGTTGCCGACCAACCCCGTGCTGCAGCAGATCGTGCAGCGGGGCGGCGACCTGTCCCAGCCGCGCGACTGGGTCCACTTCGTCTACTTCCCGGACGAAGGGTCCGCCGAGGCAGCCTCCGCGCGGATCGCCGCCGCCGGGTGGAACGTCGCAGTCAAGCCGTCGGGTGCGGAGTGGTACGTTGCCGCCGATCAGCAGAACGTGCTGGTGGACGACGCCCGACTCGGCGAGGCGGTGCGGTTCTTCGAAGGGATCACCGCGGAGACCTCCGGCGCACAGTGGGACGGCTACGAAGCGAGCATCTAGATCGTCGTCTGCCGGCCGGGCCCGAACTCCTCGAGACGGGTCGCCGGTCGACCGGGCCGCGCCGGGCGGTACGTCCGGTCGAAGGCATCGCTCATCATCGTGAGCGGTGGTCGGACCGTCACGGTCCATTCGCCGCTGTCGAACGCATCGATGCGGACGACCAGGTTGGTCTCGTCGGTCAGGTCGGCGCCGCGGAGGTACCCGAGGAACTCGCCGTCGATGAGCTGCCAGATGCTGTCAGCGGTCTCCGTCGCCTCGGCGTGGCTGAGGATGAGCCCTGGTCCCTCCGCCGCGTTGACACGGCGTTCGAGGGGGAGCGCCTCGACCAACTGGTCAGGGGACGTGACGGCATACAGGGTCGTGAGGACCCAGACGAGCCCGGGCGCCTCGAGTTCTGATGTTCTGAGCGCTGGTGTCTCGAGCTCTGAGAAGAACTGCACGAGGTCGGGCAGCGCGATGCGATCAGCGGGGATCGTGTAAGTGACCATATTGAGGTCCTGCGGCAGTGTCGAGGTCATCCGGCCTCCTCCTTCCTGATGCTGAGCGGGAGCAGCTCGTCGGTGGGCATCTCGACACTTCGTTGTTCGGAGTGCGACGACGACCGTGGCGGGACACCGTCGGCGGGAGACGGACACTGCAACGGCTACCAGCTTCAGCGGTCGGGGAAGAGGTCGACGGACCGCGGGGTGGAGCGGTAGCGGAGGTGCTCGAAGTCGGGGTGCCAGTCGACGAGGCCGACCACGGCGCGGACGGCGATGTCGATGAAGTACGGCGACACGACGATCCGGCGGGAGATCGTCGTCGCCTCGATCTCGGTCGCGGGTCGGGAACGCGACCCGGAGAAGTCGGTGACGTGCACGCCGTCGAGGTCCGTGCCCCAGGTGTACGCGGGCAACAGCCGGGCGGTGTCCGGGGCGACGTTGCCGACGACCTCCCACATGCCCGGCTGGAACCGCGCCGGCAGGGTGAGCCCAGCCACCACCGGCTGCGTGGCGAGCACGACGAGCGGGTCGGCGGGGCGCGGCAGGTCCTCGGGGCGCTGGAAGACCGCGACGTAGACGGCGTCGTGCAGCGTCGCGAGGACGTGCCCGAGCAGCACGCTGCCGCCGCCGTCCGGGATGAAGAAGACGTCACCGGTCTCGGCGATGAACGGCTGGCGGCTGAGTGGGACCAGCTCGTCGGCGGACGGATCTGCGCGTGCGGACGAGCGGTCTGCTGCTGCTTCCGTGGCTGGCGGATGCGACGCCGTCACACCGGAGCGTCGAAGTCGTTCGACCTGTTCGTCGAGGTCACGGCCGGGTGTACCGCGGCCGACCATGTCGATGGTGAAGACCTTCTCGGGGTCCGCCCTGGTCTCGGCCAGGAGCTGCGCGAAGAGCTGCTGTTCGCTGTCAGCCTGGTGGAACTCGGAGCCCGATGGCTGGTCCTTCTTGCGCTTGCCGAACACGTCGTCCGTTCCCCTCGTCCGATGACACCCCATCGTGGCACGACTGGTCAGTCGGACGTTGCTGGTGGGTCGACGACTGCCAGGCCACCGCCGGGCATGGCGATGATCATCCGGGGCTCCGGCCCGGCGCCGTGGTGGTTCCACGACTCGTACGACTCGTCGGGCCAGGCCTGCAGGACCGTCCCGGATGCGAAGTCGACCCGGAGGTCGGCGCCGTCGAGTGTCGCGTTCGTGACCGTGTCGCCGGGCAGGGCCAGGACGGGTGCGAGCGTTGCTTTCTGCCCCGGATCCACGATCCGGCGTTCCCCGTCCCGACCGGTGATCGCGAACTCGGTCTCGAACTGCACCGTCGTGCCGTTCGAGAACCCGATGGTGGTCTGGAAGGTGACGGTCAGGACGTCCACCCGGGCGTCGGTGAGATCGAGCCTGTGGTCGTCGGTCACGGAGCCTCCTCCGGGACCGTCGTGACCCGCTGCCGCGCTCATGACGGCGTCCCTCCGGGCAGCGTGCGGGCGACGACCTCGCCGCCGGTCAGGACGTCGATGTCCAGGCGCGCTCGTCCTGGTTCGGACCAGTGCCACGACGGCCGGTCGCGGTGGGACCACCCCTCCAGCAGCTCACCCGATGCGAAGCGGACGGCGATGCGGGCGCCGGTGACGGTGCCGCGTTCCACCACCTTCGTGTGCAGAGCGAGGAGCGGCAGGAGCGAGGGCGGGTCGCCCGGCTCCATGAACGTGTGCGTGCCGTCGGTCTCGGTCAGCGAGAAGGCTGTCTCGAACCGGAGGGTTGCTCCGCTCGAGAAACGGACTGTGACGGCGGTGTCGATCGCGATGGCGTCGACCGTGTCGCCGGCGACGTGCAGTTGGACGGTGGCGGACGTGGTGTTCGTCACGGTCCTCTCCGTCCCTGGCGTCTCGCTGCGCGGGAACACGAGCTGATCGACACGCGGCAGTTCAGTCGGCATCGCGTCGGTGAACCACGCGAGCTCGACCATCTGCATCCTGCCGTCGTGCACCCAGATGAGCAACTCGCCGCCGACTGGCTCGGCGTCGGTCCGGTAACTGGGGGTTTCCGGCAGTGGTCCATCGGGGAGGTCGACGCGGGGTGCCTCGTCGCGTTCGAGCGCGAGCGCCCACGCGCGCCGCCCGGACGGCGTGACGTCGACCACTGCGTCGAGCTGGGTGAGGAGCGCCGGCGCCTCGTCGATCCGAGCGTTCTGGAGGCACGCGCGGACGAGTGCGCGGATCTGCTGACCGTCACGTTCCTCCTGTGCGCGGCGTTGCTCGTCCTGTGCGCGGCGCTGCTGGGCGGCGGTCTCCTCGTCGCGGCTCCCGATGCCCGGTAAGGCAACGCCGGGTCCGAGGAACAGTTCGAACTCCCAGGAGGTCCCGATCACCGAACGATCCAGGGTCACCGTGACCGTCGTGCTGTCGAAGAAGTCGATGCGGATCACTGCCTGCGAGGCGTCCGTCGTGGTGCTGTCGATCGGGGAGCCGAAGAACTCGCCGTCGATCATCTGGTGGTTGTCCCGGACGAAGCGCCGCATGTCGTCGTCGGTGATCCACAGACCGGCGCCGCTGCTGTCGCGCAGCTTCTGCTCCCACTCGAGGACATCGAGGTCCGAGTGGGGCAGCGCGACCATGTCCAGGTCGGTGACGAGCCAGCGCAGTGGGGGGATCATCATGCCGTTGACGACGTTGCGGAACTCCAGGACGCCCGTCGGTTGCGAACCGATGAAGCGGTGGTAGGTGACGAAGTCGGGCTGGGGTCTCCTGGTGGCCGGGCGGCCTGATCTCCTGCGGAACGACATGATCCTCATTCGCTCGCTCTCACCAATCGCTTCCTGCTGCCTCGGAGTGCGGTTCACGAGTCTGCCGGAGCTTGCCGACCAACTCGATCACTTCGTCGAGGAGCGCGAGCGAGCACTCATCTCGTGGGCGTTTGCGTCTGCCTCGATCTTGTAGATCTCGCCCCACGCGATGCTCGGAGGCATGGCATGGACAGGCAGATCGACGTCAGGGAGACAGATCTGCACGAAGTGCGGGAAGGCGGGGAAGGTCCAGAGGTCTTCGTCTTCGAAGCGACTCCAGAGCAACAGCTCCCCGATGCCCAGCGGGTGGCCGAGCTCCTGACCGTTCAGCGGCGGATCGCAGCTGACCATCAGTGCATGGCGACCGTTCGGGAGCTCGATCGGTCGTTCCACTTCGCACCGGAAGACGGACGAGAATCGCTTGCTGTCCGTGGAGGAGAGAAAAAAGACTTCTTGCATGTCAGAACTCCGGATTGATGCCGCTGACCCTATCGAGTTGGATCACGCCCTTCTCGATGCCGTTCGGGATGATGTACTCGTCAAGTCTGCCTCGGTTGCCGTCCAGGGGAACCGGTGCCTTCGTCTCACCGCCGCGCTGGGGTGTTCTCGACCCAGTCGAAGACGACCACGGGCCTTCCTTCAGGGGTCGTGTGGACGGCGGGACATGGCCGCCGCCGGTGTTCCTTCCCCGAAGATCGAAGTGAACCGGTCTTTCACTCCGACTCGGTCCAGGTCGAGGATCACCGTCCACCATGCTCCGTCCACCACATCGATCACGATCACGGCTTTGTCGAGCTGACCCACATCTGCTGCCTCGAAGCCGATGAACTCGCCCTCGATGAACTGCACCGTGGCTGCGGCGAGACGAGTGAACGTGGCGGGGTCGAGTACCGGCTTGGGGAGACCGGCTGTGCTCGACACCTGTTCGAGTTCAGTTATTTCCAATCCGGAACCGGGGGAGACATTGACGAAGATGTCCTCTGCTGTCCAGTAAAGCTCGGGCAGGTGCAGAGACTCCAGAATGTCGTCGAGTTCGACATCCACGTCTTCATTTTGGATCAAGTCAAGAGTGAAAAGGCGCAGCATACGGAACCCTCGATCAGGTGCTCGGCCCTTCGGGTGCACATCGCCGCGGAGGAGAACAGAGCCATGCGCCTCGAAATGTTCGGGAAGCTCAGCCAGTTCCTCTGGCCACTCTTGCAAGAGACGTTTGATGTCCTCGACGATCCACATGGGAACAGTGAGGTTGCGCTCCGCGATGAGCCCTGCTGCGATGCTCAGACCGATAGGGGCTTCGTTGCATTCAACGAGATCGCGCGCATCTTCCAATGCTTGAATTCCGAGCCGCTCTTCGAGTCCGCTGATGATGCGGAGTGCCTGATTGCGGTAATTGTCAACGTCGTTCATCGCGCGTTTTTCGATGTGTTGGTAGGGAATCCGGAAATGATCTCATCGTTTCTGATGACTACTCGAATCACGACGCCGTGCCGAATGCCGTTCGCGATGGAGGTCGTCCCGGCCTTACCCTCCAGGTCGGCAATCACCGAGCGGGGTTTTTGTATCTGGCCGGGGGCAGGAAATCGGTGATGAAGAGCACGCCGACGATCCGACGAGCAGTCGGGTCCAGGGCAGCGGTCACCAGCGAATCTTGCAGCCAGGCCGAGCACAGCAGGGCCCCCGTCGGGCCGGCATCGGAGAGGTCCTTCGTGAACTGTTCCAGTCCGACCACCGTGACCCCCTTCTCACGTGCCAGGTTGTACTTCGTCCAGAGCGTCCTCGCGATGCTGGAGGCCTCGGTCTCGCCGAGGCGGAGGAGCCGGTCGTCGGGCAGCGCTTCGATCGCGGACAGGGCGCGGCCTGCGGCCGGGAGTGTCGACGCCAGAAGGAGCCCGCGGAGGTCCCCGACCGAGATTGTCCTCGCCGTCCGAGATCGATCGAGGTAGGTCACAGCGAGCACCTCGTTCTCGTGCTCGTCGAGCACGAGCGACACCACCTCCTCGCCGGACTCCACCTGGCAGAAGAGGACCGGAGCGCTGCCCAGGCCTCCGAGCGGCTCGATCAGCTCCTGGAGGTTCGGTTCGCGGGCCAGGTACCGTGTGCGCACCATGGTCACGAACTCCGCTGCGCTGAAGCGGTCGGCGAAGACCTCGTCGCCCTTCTCAGCGCGAGCCAGCACCGACTCGACCTCCGGTGGTACGGGAACCGTCGAGTGCGCGAAGATCCGGTCGAGATCCCGGACGGTCAGAATGATGCGCGACGCTTTCTCGAGGAGGTCCTCCTGGCGACGGGCGGCAAGTGGGATGGGTGGCAAGCCAGCGTTTAGTGTCATTCTTCCAACAAAAGACTGTAGATTTTGCGTTATGTGATAATCACTTGTCAAAAAGTTCCGCAGATGACGGAACAGGGATGTAGCGCACTTCGTCGAGCGCTGGGTCGTGACGCTTGATTCCTGCGTGCATGAGGAGGAAGTCCTCGATGAGCATGGGTGATCGCGTGATTCTCCGCGGGATACTCGCGGCTTCCTCCGCGGTCGCGTAGCGGGTTTTCGTCTCGTCAAAGCTTGTGACGCGCACGCCACCGGTCTCGGGGAAACCCCAAGTGAAGGCCGGGAGGAGTTCCTGGCGATCTGCAGTTGCGTTCGTGACGAAAGTCCACATTCCGGGACGGAAGCGAGCATCGAAGGTCCAGCTTGTGACAATCGGAAGATGCCTCATGGCGTTGCGGGCTTCGTCAATATCTGTCGGGAGATCGACGAGGTGGTCGAAGACGACGACGAACATCCGCGAACCCCTGATGCGCAGAACTTGTCCGATGAACGCGACCTGATCGTTCATCGGAATACTGAACACGTCGCCCTCGCTGACCTTAAAGATTTTACTATCCGATCTCATGGGGATCGCCTCCTGCTTCTCGGTAGCGTTTTTCGCTCATTTGATGGCGCTTGTTTTCAAGTCCTCCGTCAGGATTGCTCTTGTTAGTCGGTCCGCCAAGGCGTCTGATGTGAGATTCCTCCAATCGGTCGAGATGTTCGCCCGGCCAACCACGGTCTAGCTCCTCGTACCTGAATTGGGAGTTCGGGTGAGCTCGAGCGTGTTCGCGTTCTCGTGCCGCGAGGCGCTCGTCGCTCTTCACTTGTCCGACGTACAGCTTGCGCAGACCGCGTGTGTCTTCCTGCAGATAAACGGTCCCAGGCGCGAATGGTTCGTGGTCGCCCAGCTTGCCTACTGCACTCGGCAGATGCACCTTGTTGAGCACCCCGCCGGTCGCAGCCGACGTCGCGGCGCCCTCGGCAGCGTTCCGCAGCAGGCTGCCCGGCGTGACCGGCTGCCCACTGACGACGGTGTTCGCGACGTTCTCGACAGCACCCTCGACCGCGTTGCCGACGAAGTGCTTCCCGATCGCCGCACCGAAGCCGCCGCCGACCGCGCCGAACGCTCCGCTGACGGCGACCTGCCCCCAATTGACCTCGCCGGTGGTGGCCTTCTGGATGATGGTGTCCGCGCCGGCGCTGATGAGCATCATGCCGACCGGGCCGCCGACACCGGTGGCCATGAGGAGTCCACCGCCGACGACCATCGCGCCACCGGCGACGTACTCCCAGTTGTCCTTGAACCATTCGCCCGTGGCCGCTGCGGCTCGGGCGAGGGGACCCTGCTCGCTGGCAGCGTAGGCCTCGAGTTCGGCGTCGGTGATCGGCGCGAGCCCGAGCGGGTCGAGCGCGTGCAGCGGGTCGTTGCCGGCGAACGAGTACGGGTTGCCACCCCAGGCGGCTCCGGCGGGCGGAGCGAGCGGGTCAACGGAGAGGAACCCGCGGGTGGTCGGGTCGTAGGCGCGGGCGCCCATCCACTCGAGTCCGGCGACCTGCAGGGTGCCGTCGGCACCCAGACCGACGGCCGCGGGCAGGGACGCGCCTCCGACGTCGGCGAGGACCTGCCACGGGTCCGCCTCCGAGGCCGCACGGGCGCTGCGCCAGCCGGCGGTCGTCCAGGCGTCACCGATTCCGGTGATGCCACCGTGAGCACGGAGGACCGGGGCGTCGCCGACCGCGAGGAGCGTCGGCGTGGCCGCCGCGGTGTCCCACGTGATCGGGACACCGTCGACCTCGGCGAGTTCACCGAGGGCATCGACCGTCAGGTCCGTCGACGCTGAGCCATCTGGACCCTGCGTCCGGGTGCCCGTGAGCCACCCGCGGGCGTCCCAGAGTGAGTCGGTG
This sequence comes from Curtobacterium sp. PsM8, assembly GCF_030433875.1. Taxonomy (NCBI): domain Bacteria; kingdom Bacillati; phylum Actinomycetota; class Actinomycetes; order Micrococcales; family Microbacteriaceae; genus Curtobacterium; species Curtobacterium sp. PsM8. The sequence goes on from NZ_JARUXD010000067.1 coordinate 7,886, forward strand.
GTGCTGCCGTCGCTCCGGAGTTCGCGCGTGCGCTGGCCGCGCCCGTCGTACTCGTAGGTGACGGACTCGTCACCGTCCTCGACCCGGAGGAGCTGACCTGCCGCGTCGTGGTGGAACCGGCGGACTCGATCATCGATGCGTTCCTCGACGAGCCGTCCGGCTGCGTCGTAGACCCATTCGGACCGGTGGTCAGGTCCCACCGCGGACACGAGTTCGGCGGAGACCAGCTGTGCCCCGTCGTCGTGGCCGTACCCGGTCCGTCCGGTGGGGCCGTCCACCGTCAGGATCCGCCCGTCGGGGTCACGCTCGATGCGGGTCACGTCGGACCCGTCGGCGTCGGTCGTCGTGTGCTCGACGAGCTGGCCGTCCGCGTACCGCCAGGACTGCAACTGGTCACCGGCCCGGAGGCCCGTCAGACGTCCGGCAGGGTCGTGGTCGTACCGGACCTCGCCGAAGGCGGTGTGCTCGAGACGGCTGACACGACCCACTGCGTCGCGGTCGTACCGGGTGACCGTGCCGTCGGGGGAGTACACAGCGGTGCGGAGGCCGTCGGCGTCGTGACTCCACCGGGTCTCACGGGAGTCGGTGCTGCGACGGACGAGCTGTCCGAGCCGGCTGTACTCCAGCGTGTGGGCCACCGGATCCCCGCCACGGGTGTGGTCGGTGATCGTGACCGTGCGGGCGCGCGGGTCGCGGTCGATGCGGGCGAGCAGTGCGTCATCCGCGTACTGGGCGACCTCGAGCCCGGCGGCGTCGTGCTCCCATCGCAGGACCTTGCCATCGGGATCGGTCTGGGTCAGCTGGCGCCCGGCCGCGTCGTAGGTCGCGGTGGTCGTTCGTCCCAGGGGATCAGTGGACGACGACACCTTGTCGAGCTGCGTGTACGTCCGGACCGTCACGCCACCGAGTGGGTCGGTGGTGCGCACGAGTCGACCGCGCTCGTCGTACTCGTAGCGGGTCACCCCACCGAGTCCGTTCACCGCAGCGGTCAACTGGCCGGCGGCGTCGTACCGGAAGGTCCGCTGTCCGAACCGGGAGTCCCGTGCCGAGACGACCCGACCGACCCGGTCGTACCGGTACTCTGCGGTGCCGACACCCGGCACCTGGGAGCGCACGACACGGCCGACGGCGTCGTACTCGGTCCGCGCGACGGTCCCGTCGGGCATCGTGCGCGCTGTGATCCGCGAATCGGCGTCGTAGGTCAGCGTGGTGCGGGCGCCGGCCGGGTCGACGGCGGCGACGGGACGACCACAGCGGTCGTACTCGTAGCGGCTGGTCCGCCCGGCGGGCGTCGTCACGGCCACGACACGACCGGCCCGGTCGCGCTCGATGACCGTGAGGCCACCGTCGGCGTCGACGAGTTCCACCGGGCGTCCGGCGGCGTCGTAGGTGGTCAGCTCCGCGGAGGTGTCGGCGTGTTCGACCGACAGCGGCCGACCGAGTTCGTCCGTGCGGACGGTGACGTCCTCGAATGCGTTCCGCACGATCGCGATGCCGTCGACGCGTGCGCGCTCGGTGTCGGTCCGGACGCCGGTGGGGTCGACGGTGGCGCTGACCTGCCCGGTTGCGTCGTACTCGCGGGTCCAGCTGCCGCCGGCCGGGTCGACCACGGTGCCGAGACGCGAGAGCGCGTCGTGGACGAAGCGCCACTCGGCCCCGTCCGGCAGGGTCGCCGTCGTCACGTTGCCGAGCGCGTCGAAGGCCTTCGTGACGACCCGACCGAGCGGGTCGGTCGTGGCGACGACCTGGCCGTGCGGCCCGTACGTCAGCTCGGTCCGCGCACCGGTGGGATCGACCGTCGCGGTGACCCGACCGCCCGGACCGTGTTCGTACCGCCACACGCCGCCGTCGGGCTCCTCGCGGGAGGTCAACAGCCCGGTGGCGTCGTACCGGTAGCGCGTGCGGTGGCCGAGAGGTGTCCGGGCTTCGACGACACGACCGGCGTCGTCGCGCTCGAGTCGTGCGACCGCGCCGTCGGCGTCCTCGATGCCGACGACGTCGCCGAACCGGTCGTGGTGGAAGGTGACGGTCACCCCGGTCGGGTCGGTGCACCGGACGAGCACACCACCGCGCCACTCGAGCTCGGTCCGACCGCCGACGGGGTCGACGACGACCGACGGGTTGCGGTCCGCCGCGTCGGCGTACTCGTACTCGACGACACCGCCACCTGCCGTGACGACCGTCGTGATGCGGTCCTGCTCGTCGTGGCCGTACGTCAGGTCGGCGCCCTCCGGCGTCACGGTGCGGAGGCGTCGGCCACGGTCGTCGTACCCGTGGACGGTCGTCTGGCCGTCGCGCTCGGTGACCGACACCAGGTTGCCGTGCGGGTCGTACGACATCGACTGACGGCGGCCGTCGGCGTCGACGATGCCGACGACGCGGCCCTTCCGGTCCGAGATCCAGGTGTTCGTGGCGGTTCCGTCGGTGTCCGACACCGAGGTCACCCGGCCCTGCAGGTACGCGAACCGGACGGTGCGTCCGAACGGGGTGCGCTGCTCGACCACACGGCCCTGCGCGTCGTACATGTTGACGCACTCGACGACGCCGGAGGCCGCGGTCACCTGGTCGACCAGGCCTGCGTCGTCCCACCGGTAGCGTCGCGTGCCGACCGCGTCCTGCGCGGCGACGAGGCGGCGGGCGTCGTCGTACCGGTACTCGACACGGCGGCCGTCCGACGCCGAGACGGAGGCGACGCGGTCGTCCTGGTACTCGACGTGGACCGCGCGGCCGAGTTCGTGCTCGAGCCGGGTGATCCGGTCGTCGGCGCCTCGGACGACCGAGACGCCGGTGCCCGGCCCCCGGTCGGTGCCGAGCCAGAGCCCGGCCCGCGTGAACGTCCATCGACCGCCGGCGTTGTCGGCGACGACGAGCACGGCGTCCTCACGGCGGAGCCAGAGGTCCTCGCCGACCCCGCGTCCCCAGCCGTCGCCGTCCCGGGGGAAGTCGACCTGGCGTCCGTCCTCGAGCACGATCGACGCGACCTCGTCGCCGAGCTCCAACCGGACGTCGAGCACCGACGACCAGCCGATGCCGAACCACCCGACCCGGGTGTCGAGCGAGTTGTACATCCGCGAGAAGTGCAGCGCTGCCGCGGCCCCACCGAAGCGCAGGTCCGTCTCCGGCTCGAGGAAGTTGCCCGTCGCGGTGTTCACCGGGTCGTCGGCGAAGCCGTTCGTCGGCGGGGTCCCCATCGCCGAGAACGGGCCGATGGTCAGGTCGTCGCGGGTGGCGTCGATGCCGGCCGCCGCCAGGGCCGCCGAGATCGAGGCGTCCGACAGCGTGGCGGGTCCGATGCCACCGCCTGCGGCCTCGAACTGCGCCGCGACGGTGCCCGCCCAGGCCGCGTCCTGACCGTTCGCGGTCAGCCAGTCGTTCACGGCGGTCACGAGCGACTGCGCGTTCAGCGTGCCCCAGCACGGGTTGCAGCCGGACTCGTAGTCGGTCAGGGCATTGCGGAAGGTCGAGACCGCACCGGCGAGTGACTCGTCGCACGACCGGATGCCGGACTGGAACGACCGGAGGTCTGCGGGCACCGCCGACGACGTGCCGCCGCCTCCGCCACCCCCACCGGCCGGGATGGTCCGGCCGCTCACGGTCACGGCGTCGGCCTGGCGGTGCGGCTCGGGCTCCGGCTCCGGTGGCTTCGGGTCGTCGTCGGCGCCGAACCAGGTCCCGACCTCGTGGGTCGCGGCGACGAAGAAGTTGTCCTCGCGCTCCTTCTTGCGCGCCGCCCAGGCCTTCGCCTTCGCCCGCCGGTCGTCCTCCTGCTTCGCGGCCTCACGCAGCTGCTCGACGAAGCCGGACAGGCTCTGCAGAGCGCCGACGAGCTCGGACGCCCCTCGGGAGGCGACGTCCGCGTTGTCCGCGAAGACCTTGGAGAAGTACCCCCGGAACTCCCGGCTCGCGGTCGTGACGTACGACGCCCGTGACCCCGATTGGCCGCTGATCGCGTTCGCGAGCCCCGTCGCAGCGGACTTCAGTCCGTCGGCGTCTCCGTATGAGTACCCCGTCGGGTCGTTGCCGTGGATCTTCCCCATGTCGTCCCGTTCCCCTCGTCGGTTGACGGGCCCATCCTGTCACGTGCACCGCTCGTTCCGCCGGAACGCTCAGCAGACGGCGGGAACGACGGACGGGAGGCGCGTCACCGCTGAGCGGGCCGCGCCCGTCCGGAACGAGGCAGCTACGCGACCGCCGCCGTGACCTGCCGCTGCACCCGGCCGAGCATGCCGACCATGCCGCGGATCCGCAGCGGACTGACCGCCTCGGACAGCCCGATCGTGAGCGGGTAGTCGGCCGGCACGGCGAGGACCTGCTCGGCGGTCAGACCGGAGAGCCCCTGCGCCAGGATCGAGGCGAACCCCCGGGTGGTGGGCGACTCGCGCGGCGCGGTGGCGTGCATCCGGACGACGTCGGGGGCGTCGCCGTCCTCGCCGACCGTGACGGTGATGAAGACCGGGGACTGGCACTCCTCGACACGTTCGAGTTCGTCCTCGTGGCCCTGCAGGCGCGGCGGCAGGGCCGGCAGCTCGTCGGAGAACTCGAGCAGGAGCTGCAGGCGGTCGTTCAACGAGAGCGCGAGGAAGTCGTCGCGGATCTCGGCGAGGGGCTGGGGGAGTGCTGCGTCCGTCATCGAGAGGGCAGCGTACCCGGCTCCGAGCCCTGCACGATCGGGACGCGGACGGCGCTGCCCCACTCGGTCCACGAGCCGTCGTAGTTGCGGACGTTGTCGTAGCCGAGCAGGTGCTGCAGGACGAACCAGGTGTGGCTCGAGCGCTCACCGATGCGGCAGTAGGCGATGACCTCGTCCGCGTCGCCGATGCCGGCACCGTCACGGTAGACGGCGTCGAGCTCCTCGCGGGACCGGAACGTGCCGTCCGCGGCGGCTGCGGTCGCCCAGGGGATGTTCACGGCGGTGGGGATGTGGCCGCCGCGGAGGGCGCCTTCCTCCGGGTAGTCCGGCGCGGTGGTGCGGGAGCCGTCGTACTCGGGGGCGCTCCGGACGTCGATGAGCGGCTTGCCGAGGTGCGCGAGGACGTCGTCCTTGAAGGCACGGACCGGCTCGTCGTGCCGCTCAACGACGGGGTACTCGACCGGGGCGACGGCCGTCCGGTCGGTGGTCATCGCACGGCCTTCGGCGATCCACTTCGCCCGGCCGCCGTCGAGCAGGCGGACGTCCGCGTGCCCGAAGAGCGTGAAGACCCAGAGGGCGTAGGCGGCCCACCAGTTGTTCTTGTCGCCGTGGATGACGACGGTGGTGTCGCGGCCGATGCCCTTGCCGCCGACCAGAAGGGCGAACGCCTCGCCGTCGATGTAGTCGCGCTGCACCGGGTCGTTGAGGTCGGTGTGCCAGTCGATCTTCACCGAGCCCGGGATGTGCCCGGTCTCGTAGAGCAGGACGTCCTCGTCGGACTCCACCACGACGAGCTCCGGCGATCCGGCTCCGGCGTCGAGTTGCTCCTGCAGCCACTCGGTGGACACCAGGCGCTCGGGGTGCGCGTAGGAGCGGAACTTCTCGGACGGGTCGACCGGTGCGGTCATCGGGGGTACCTCCTGGGGATCGGTGGCGTGCGGACTACGATCGGTCCTTGCGCGTCGACGGCAACGGTACGCGGGCGGGCCGAGTCCCCGCCGCACCGTGACACCGCACGACGAACACGACACGCACGCTCCGCACCGGAAGGCCGTCTTGCCCGAACTCGCTCCCGTCGCCCACCTCGTGGACCGCGACCCGCAGGTGACCCCGCAGCAGATGGCCGAGTCGCTGGTGCCGCCGCCGCAGTTCACCACCGCGTCGTTCGCCTCGTACCGCCCCGACCCGGAGTACGCGTCGCAGGCCGAGGTCCGGGACGCGGTCGAGGCCTTCGTCGCGACGCCGCCCGAGCCCGCCAAGCGCGGGCTGTTCGGCCGGAAGCGCAAGGAGCCCGAGACGCCGACGCGTTCGGGTGTGTACCTGGACGGCGGGTTCGGCGTCGGCAAGACCCACCTGCTCGCCGCCGCCTACCACGCCGCATCCGGCCGGAAGACGTTCGGCACCTTCATCGAGTACACGGCCCTGGTCGGCGCACTCGGCTTCCAGGGCACCGTCGACCTGCTCCGCGGCACCGCGCTGGTCTGCATCGACGAGTTCGAGCTCGACGACCCGGGCGACACCATGGTCATGACGCGGCTCATCAAGGAGCTGTCCGAGTCCGGCACCCGCTTCGCTGCCACCTCGAACACCCCGCCGGGCGCGCTCGGCGAGGGCCGGTTCGCGGCGCAGGACTTCCTCCGCGAGATCCAGGCGATGTCGGACCGGTTCGACACGATGCGCATCGACGGCCTCGACTTCCGTCGTCGTGCCGTCGACGAGTCCGCCTCCGTCGTCGACGACGTCCCGTCCGTCCTGGCGACGGTGACCGCGTCGGCGTCTGGTTCCGGGACGGGAGGCCCGGCCCGCGTCACACAGGACGACTTCCGGTCCGTCGTGGCCCACCTGGCGTCGGTGCACCCGTCGAAGTACGTCGCGCTGGTCGACGGCCTCGACGCCGTGGGCCTGACCGACGTGCAGGCGTTCACCGACCAGACCGATGCGCTCCGCTGGGTGGCGCTCGTCGACCGGCTGTACGACGCGCAGGTGCGGATCGTCGCGTCCGGCATCCCGCTCGACACCGTGTACCCCGAGGTGATGCTCGAGGGCGGGTACCGCAAGAAGTACCTGCGTGCAGCCAGCCGTGTCGTGGCCCTGACGCGCGCGGAGACCCAGCCCCGGGCCTCCTGACCGTCCTCGCACGTCGCTCGGGGCACCTGCACACCGCACTGACCGGTCCACGAAACACAGCGTTCACAGAAGGCGCCGTGACGTTACCTCCGCGAAACAGTCCGAGCGCTCCGGTGAAACACGCCGTCGCCAGACTCGGTCGCACCCGAGGCGGACGAGAGCCGCACAGCTCACGAGAGGTGCACACATGCTTGATCAGGGCAACACGACGTTCGTGTTGGTGATGGCCGCGCTGGTGTTGTTCATGACACCCGGCCTGGCCTTCTTCTACGGCGGATTGGTGAAGGCCAAGTCCGTCATCAGCATGATGATGATGTCGTTCGGAGCGATCGCCCTGGTGAGCGTCCTCTGGGTGCTCTACGGCTACGCGATCGCCTTCGCCAACCCCGGCGACCACACGGCGATCTCCGGAGTCGTCGGCTTCTTCAGCATCGACTGGAACCAGCTCGGCCTCGGCCAGGCGTTCGAAGAGGCGAAGGCCTCGAAGATCGACGCGGCCTACCCGTCGATGGCCTTCGTCGGCTTCCAGGCCACGTTCGCGATCATCACCGTCGCGCTCATCTCCGGCGCCATCGCCGACCGCGCCAAGTTCGGCGCGTGGATGGTCTTCGCCGGTGTCTGGGTCACGGTCGTCTACTTCCCGGTCGCCTCGTGGGTCTTCAACCTGACCTCGGGTTGGGCCGCCACGTGGGGTGTCATCGACTTCGCCGGTGGCACCGCGGTGCACATCAACGCCGGTGCCGCGGGCCTCGCCCTGGCGCTGGTGCTCGGCAAGCGCGTCGGTTTCGCCAAGGGTGCACACAAGCCGCACAACCCGCCCTTCGTCCTGCTCGGTGCCGCCATCCTCTGGTTCGGCTGGTTCGGCTTCAACGCCGGCTCCGAAGGTGCGGCTGACGGCATCGCCTCCATCGCCTGGGTCAACACGCTCGCCGCTCCGGCCGCCGCGATCCTCGGCTGGCTGCTCGTCGAGAAGCTCAAGGACGGCAAGGCCACCTCGGTCGGCGCCGCATCGGGTGCCGTCACCGGTCTCGTCGCGATCACCCCGGCGTGCGCCAACCTGACGCCCGGATGGGGCCTGGTGCTCGGCTTCCTCGCCGGCATCGTCTGCTGCTTCGCCATCGACTGGAAGTACCGCCTGGGCTTCGACGACTCGCTCGACGTGGTCGGTGTGCACCTGGTCGGCGGCATCTTCGGCACGCTGTTCCTCGGCTTCTTCGCCAACGACACCGGCCTGATCTACTCCGGCTCGTTCGCCCAGCTCGGCAAGCAGGCCGCGGCCGCCGGTGCCGTCGGTGCGTACTCGTTCGTCCTGGCCTTCATCATCGGCTTCATCATCGAGAAGACGATCGGCTTCCGCGTCAAGACGGAGGACGAGGTCGCCGGCATCGACACCGCGGTCCACGGCGAAGAGGGCTACGTCCTCTACGACGAGGAGGACAAGAGCCCGGTCGGCGTCCGCTGACACGCTCTCCCGCACGAGGACGGCCCCCGCTCACCCGAGCGGGGGCCGTCCTCGTGTGCGCGAGGTGTCAGGTCACCAGGCGTAGTCCTCGGGGGACGTGTCGTGGCCGGGGAAGAGCTCGTCGAGGCGGGCGAGCGCCGAGTCGTCGAGGCGAACGTCGACGGCACGGACCGCGGACTCCCACTGCTCCATCGTGCGCGGGCCGGTGATCGGTGCGGTGACGCCCGGCTGGTGCAGCAGCCAGGCCAGCGCGAGCTCGCCCGGTGTGTGGCCGAGCTCCTTCGCGAACGACTCGTACGCGGTCAGCTGGTCGCGGTGGGCGTCGACGTACTCGGCGCTCCGCCCGGACAGACGGCGCGACCCGTTCTCGGACTTCTCGATGACGCCACCGAGCAGACCGCCCTGCAGCGGCGACCACGGGATCACACCGAGGCCGTAGTGCTGCGCGGCCGGCAGGACCTCGCGCTCGACGTCGCGGACGACCAGGTTGTAGATCGACTGCTCGCTGACGAGGCCGAGGAAGTTCCGGTGCGCCGCGGCCTCCTGCGCCTGGGCGATGTGCCACCCGGCGAAGTTCGACGAGCCGACGTAGAGGACCTTGCCCTGGCCGACGGCGATCTCCATAGCCTGCCAGATCTCGTCCCAGGGGGTGTCCCGGTCGACGTGGTGCATCTGGTAGAGGTCGATGTGGTCGGTCTGCAGGCGACGGAGCGAGGCGTCGATCGACTGGCGGATGTTGTACGCGCTGAGCTTGCCGCCGTTGGGCCAGCCGGTCATGTCGCCGTAGACCTTCGTGGCGAGGATCGTCTTGTCGCGTCGGCCGCCGCCCTTGGCGAACCAGCGCCCGATGATCTCCTCGGTGGCGCCCTTGCCCACCGAGCCGCCGTAGGCGTTGGCGGTGTCGAAGAAGTTCACGCCGAGCTCGTGCGCCCGGTCCATGATCGCGTGCGAGTCGTCCTCGCTGGTCTCCGGTCCGAAGTTCATCGTGCCGAGCACTGCCCGTGACACCGACAGCCCTGTCCGTCCGAGGTGTGTGTAGTCCATCACCCAGGTCTACGCCTGTCCCTCGACCGGCTGCCAGGCCCTGGGAGTACCGGTGGAGGAACCCACCGACCGCAGACCGGTGCTGACCACCGGAGCAGTGAAGGAGCCCGACATGCCCGCCGACGACGACCTCCCCAGCACCCTGCAGCGGTCCCCGGAGCACGCGCAGGACGTCTACCGCGCCGCCCGGAAGTCCGCCGAGGCCGAGTACGGCGACGGGCAGCGCGCCGGCCGGACCGCCTGGGCCGCCGTCAAGCACGAGTACGAGAAGGTCGGCGACCACTGGGAGGAGAAGGAGTCCGCCGGCCCGTCGGACTCCGGTGCCGCCGGCTCGCGGGGCTCCGGCACCACCGAGGAGGGCGTCGACGCCAACGCCTCGAAGGCGCACCTGCTCGACGTCGCGAAGCGCCTGGACGTCAGCGGACGATCGAGCATGACGAAGGACGAACTCGTCGACGCGATCAAGAAGGCGAACCGCCGCGCCACCGCGAAGGCGCGCGACTGACCGGGCCGCCGCATGCCGCGTCCGGCATGCTCCGCTGGACGACAGGCGTAGCGTGCCGGGTGTGAACATCCCAGCACTTCGAGGCAGCCGGATCATCGGGTTCGGCCACCACCAGCCCGACCGGATCCTCACCAACGACGAACTGTCGACCATGGTCGACACGAACGACGAGTGGATCACCACCCGCACCGGCATCAAGACCCGGCACATCGCCGGTCCGGACGACAGCGTGACGTCGATGGCGACCGAGGCCGCGCGCAACGCCCTGGCGGACGCCGGGCTCGCACCCACCGACGTGGACCTGGTCGTGGTCGCCTCGACCACCCACCGCGACCGCTCGCCCTACACGGCCGGACGGGTCGCGGCAGCACTCGGGATGTCGAACGGCCCCGCGCCGATCGACATCAACACCGCCTGCAGCGGCTTCGAGTACGCGATGGCGATGGCCGACCAGGCGATCCGCACCGGCTCCGCCGACACCGCCCTGGTGATCGGGTCCGAGACGCTCTCCCGGATCGCCGACTGGACCGACCGCTCGACCTGCGTCCTGGTCGGCGACGGTGCCGGCGCCGCGGTCCTCGGCGTGTCCGACGAGCCGCAGATCAGCTCCGTATCGTGGGGGAGCGTGCCGCACCTGCAGGACGCCGTGCGTGTCACGCACGACCCCGAGATCTTCCAGCAGGAGGGTCGTTCCATCTACCGGTGGGCGATCACCGAGGCCGAGGGACACGCCCGCGCCGTCGTCGAACGCGCCGGCCTGACCCTCGACGACATCGGCGTGTTCGCGTTCCACCAGGCGAACCTGCGGATCATCGAGCCCCTCGTCGCCGCGCTCGGTGGCGAGGGCAAGTACGTCGTCCGCGACGTCGTCGAGTCCGGCAACACCTCGGCCGCCAGCGTCCCGCTCGGGCTGTCGAAGGCCTGGCACCGCGCGGAGCTCCCCGAGGGCGTGCCCGCGCTGCTGTTCGGCTTCGGCGGCGGCTTCGCCCATGCCGGTCAGGTCGTCATGACGCCGACGCGTCAGCGCTGACAGGGGCGCGGGACACCGCGGCTCACCGGCGCGACGACCGGCCGGGGGGGGCCCCCCCCCCGGGGGGGGGGCGGCCCGCCC
>NZ_JARUXD010000068.1:0-18280 GCF_030433875.1 Curtobacterium sp. PsM8
GAGCTGCTGGTGAGCGCTTGCGGGTGTTTCCCGGCTTGTGACAGTGATTCGGGGCCGTCCACGGATCGGATTGGAGAGATTTCTGGATTCCCCGGATCGGCGTCCTCGTAGCCTGTGGAGCATGTCCTCGACGCACTCCTCCACCGACCGCATCCGCGCGATCGACGCCTGGTGGCGCGCCGCGAACTACCTCACCGTCGGGCAGATCTACCTGCTCGACGACCCGCTGCTCGAGCGGCCGCTCGAGCCCTCCGACATCAAGCCGCGGCTCCTCGGGCACTGGGGCACCTCGCCCGCGCTGAACCTCGTGTACGCGCACCTCAACGCCGTGATCAGCGAGACCGGCCGCGACGTCCTGTACATCTGCGGCCCCGGGCACGGCGGTCCCGCGATGAACGCGAACGCCTGGCTCGAGGGCACCTGGAACGAGCTCTACCCGGAGATCACGCGGGACACGGCCGGACTGCAGCGCTTCTTCCGACAGTTCTCGTTCCCCGGTGGCATCCCCTCGCACGCCGCCCCGCAGACCCCCGGGTCGATCAACGAGGGCGGCGAGCTCGGCTACTCCCTCGCCCACGCGTACGGCGCGGCCCTCGACAACCCGGACCTCGTCGTCGCGTGCGTCGTCGGGGACGGCGAGGCCGAGACCGGACCGCTCTCCGCCTCGTGGCAGGCGCACACGTTCCTCGACCCGGTGTCCGACGGGGCGGTGCTGCCGATCCTCAACCTCAACGGATGGAAGATCGCGAACCCGACGGTCCTCGCGCGCATCCCGGACGAGGACCTCCAGGCCTACTTCCGCGGCCTGGGGTACGAGCCGATCGTCGTCGACTCCGGTCGCGTCGACCACGACCCCTTCGCCGTGCACGCCCTGTTCGACGGAGCGCTCCGTCGGGCCCTGGCGACCATCGACGACATCCAGGCCGCCGCCCGCGCGCAGGCAGCCCGCGCCGCCGCCGGCGAGATGGCCGGTGCCGCCGACCTCCGCCCGCGCTGGCCGATGATCGTGCTCCGGACCCCGAAGGGCTGGACCGGGCCGAAGGTCGTCGACGGCCAGCAGGTCGAGGGCACCTTCCGCGCCCACCAGGTCCCGCTGCCGAACGTCCGCGAGGACGAGGGCCACCGCCGGCAGCTCGAGGAGTGGATGCGCTCCTACCGTCCGGAGGAGCTGTTCGACGAGGACGCCCGTCCGATCGGCATCCTCGACACCATCCGGCCGACCGGGGACACCCGGATGAGCGCCACACCGCACGCGAACGGCGGCCGGATCCGCACCGCCCTCGACCGGCCCGGACTCGAGCGCTTCGGGGTGCCGGTGGGCGAGCCGGCCTCGGCCACCGGCACGCTCGGCCCCTGGATGGCCGAACTCATCCAGCGGAACCCGCAGGACTTCCGGCTGTTCGGCCCGGACGAGACGATCTCGAACAAGCTCGACGCGGTCTTCGACGTCACGAACCGCGTCTGGCGTGCCCGACGAGCCGAGGGCGACGAGCACCTGTCCGCCCGCGGTCGTGTCATCGAGGTGCTCTCCGAACACCTGCTCGAGGGCATGCTCGAGGGCTACGTGCTGACCGGCCGCCACGGCGTCCTCAACACGTACGAGGCCTTCGCCCACATCATCGACTCGATGGTCGGCCAGTACGCCAAGTGGCTCGAGTCCGCGACCGACATCGACTGGCGAGCGCCGGTGTCGAACCTCACGATCCTGCTGTCGTCGCACGTGTGGCGCCAGGACCACAACGGGTTCTCACACCAGGACCCCGGGTTCCTCGACGTCGTCGCGTCGAAGCAGCAGGACCTCGTCCGCATCAAGCTGCCCGCGGACGCCAACACGCTCCTCGCCGTCGCCGCGCACGCGTTGGAGACCACGGACCGCATCGAGGTGATCGTCGCCGGCAAGCACCCCGAACCGGTGTTCCTGTCCCTCGAGGACGCCGTCGCCCATGCCGACGCCGGCGTCGGGACCTGGGACTGGGCCGGCACCGAGCAGGAGGTCGGCCACGTCGACGTCGTGCTCGTCAGCGCCGGTGACGTCCCCACCGTCGAGACCGTCGCCGCCGCGGACATCATCCGGAAGCACGCCCCCGACGTCGGCGTCCGCGTCGTCAACGTGGTCGACCTGCTCGCCATCGGGGACCCGCGGAAGCACGAGCACCCGATCAGCGACGACCGCTACGACGAGCTGTTCCTGCCCGGCACCCCCGCGGTGTTCGCCTTCCACGGGTACCCGACGCTCGTGCACCAGCTCACCTACCGCCGGCACGGGCACGACGACCTGCACGTGCACGGCTTCCTCGAGCAGGGCACCACGACGTCACCGTTCGACATGCTCATCCGCAACGAGATGGACCGGTACGCCCTGGCCCACGACGCGCTCACCCGCGTCGCGGACGGGTCCGACCGGTTCGCCGACCTGCTCACCGCCCTCACCGACGCCCGCACGGCGGCCCGGACCTTCGCCTACACGAACGGCGAGGACCACCAGGCCGTCTCCGGGTGGGAGTTCACCGGCTGGCCGCAGGACGAGCCGTCCGACGGCGGGACGGGCGGCGACCCGGGACGCGGCGAGACCGAGGGCGCGGCACCCGGTGCCTGAGCACACGGCAACTGACCGTCTCGCTGAACGGACTGCCGGTCCGGAAGGCGTGCCGGTCAGCGGGCGTTCGGCGACGCCGGTCTAGGGTTGGCCGGTGCAGTCGTTCTCCGTCCGGTCGCTCGTCGAACACCCGGCGCTCCGGTTCCTGGTCGTGGGTGGTCTCGGCTTCGTCATCACGATGGGCATCAACTACGGGTTGAAGTTCTTCGTCATGCCGCAGCACCCGGTGACCGCGCTGTCGATCGGCATCATCGTCGCGACGGTGTTCTCCTACTTCCTCAACAAGAAGTGGTCCTTCGGCGACCGCGGTGAACTCCGCACCGGACACGAGCTGCTGCTGTTCCTGGTCGTCAGCCTGATCGGCGTCGCGCTGAACTCCGCACCGCTCTGGATCTCCCGGTACGTCTTCGGCCTCGAGGTCCCGAACGTGTCGCTCGCCGGCCAGGAACTCGCCGACTTCATCAGCGGGCCCGTCATCGGCACGCTCATCGCGATGGGCTTCCGCTACTGGGCGATGAACCGCTTCGTGTTCCCGGCCCGGGCTGCCACCCTGGACGCGTGACCGACCTCGTCGTCCCGGCCCCGGGCCTCCCGACCGTGCCCACCGCCACCGGCGGTCGGTTCCCGGTCCGACGCATCCACTGCGTCGGCCGCAACTACGCGGCGCACGCGCGCGAGATGGGCCACGACCCCGACCGCGAGCCGCCCTTCTTCTTCGGCAAGCCCGCCGACGCAATCGTCGCCGACGGTCGCGACACCGGGTACCCGACCCTGACCGAGCAGCTCGAGTACGAGGTCGAACTCGTCGTCGCGCTCGGAGCCGGCGGCCAGGACGTCGCCGTGGCCGACGCGCTCGACCTGGTCTGGGGCTACGCGGTCGGCATCGACCTCACCCGGCGCGACCTGCAGGCCGAGGCGAAGCGGCTCGGCCGGCCGTGGGACCTGGCCAAGGGGTTCGACCACTCGGCGCCGATCGGCACGATCGTCCCCGCTGCCGGCGTGGATCCGACCGCCGGCGGCATCACGCTGCACGTCGACGGGGAACTCCGGCAGTCCGGGGACCTCGCCGACCAGATCTGGTCCGTCGCCGAGACCATCGCCGCGCTGTCCCGCGCCGTCCGTCTGGAGGCCGGCGACCTGCTCTTCACCGGCACCCCGGACGGCGTCGGACCGGTGTCCCGCGGCTCGGTGCTGCGCGGGACGATCGACGGCGTCGGCATGGTCGAGACGCGCATCGTCTGACCCGGCGGGCTGGGAGCCCTCGGAGCCAGCGGGCGTAGAACCGTGCCTGACGCTGTGGGGCGCACGGGGAACGGGGCCCGGCCCGCCGGTGTCAGCAGCCAGGGTGTGCGGCAACTGCAACGACGCAGTCGAGCACGTCCGGATCATGGAGGTGATCCGGTGGAGGAACACGACCTGCTCGCCACGTCGTGGACGTGGTCCGGCGACGAGCCCGTCGGTGAACGCATCCGCGCCGTCGGCCGAGCCGGGTTCGCCGGGCTCGGCCTCTCGGTCGACGACCTGCACGAGGTCCGCGCCACCACCGGGTTCGCACTGCTCCGACGGATGCTCGACGACGCCGGCGTGGTGTGGGTCCAGGTCGGCACGCTCGGCGACTGGTGGGCTGCCGGCGCCGAACACGACGCCGACCGCGGGGTGGTGCTCGAGGCCGCCGCCAGCCTCAGCGCGTGGCAGGTCGTCGTCCGCGCCGACCACTCCGTACCGGCCGTACCGCTCGGCGCGATGGCGGCAGCGTGGGATCAGCTCGCCGCACAGGCCGAGGGCGTCGGGGCGCGGCTCGTCCTGGAACCCGAGCCGTGGACGAACCTGGCGACCGTGGAGCGTGCCTCGCGGTTCGTCGCCGCCGGACACCCGAACGGTGGGCTGCTCCTCGACGCGATGCACGCGCTCCGGGGCGGCTCCACCCTGGCCTCGATCGGGCAGGGAGTCATCCCGTCCACCCTCGCCGCGGTCGAGCTCAGCGACGGACTGCTGCACGTCGCGAACGGCATGACGCTGGCGGACGAGTCCCGGAACGGGCGTTACCTGCCTGGCACCGGAGCGTGGGACCTGCCCGGGTTCGTCCGCACCGTCCGCGGCCTGGGCTTCGCCGAGCCCTGGGGTGTGGAGGTGCGCACCCCGGCGCTCCGGGCGATGCCGCTCCCGGACGCGCTCCGGGTGGCGGCTGCGGCGACCCGGGCGGTGCTCGACGCTGCCGATGCGCACGACGAACCGCCGGCGCCGGCGATGCCGACCTCGGCCGCGCCGACCTCGGCCGTGGACTACGACGGGCCTGGGACCGCCAGCGGGTCGGGAGCCCAGCACGCCCAGGGGGCCCGCGTCGCCCGTCGAGCCGATCCAGCGACGTCCGCGTAGCGTGGCGGCCATGACTGATCAGGCACACCCCGGCAACGACGACGCACTGCAGGCTTCGCAGGAGGCCATCGACGAGGCGAAGGCGGCTGCCGCTGACGCCGGGCACGCGGACGAGCGCGCTGCGGCCGAGGAGGAACTGCCCCTGGAGTCCGGCGGGGCGCCCGCGGACGGTCCGGCACCCGCGGCCTGAGCGTCTCGATCAGGCGGCCGGGCTCGACGAGGCCTGCTCAGACCGCTGGGCTCGTTGCGTCTTGCTCAGGCCGCCGGGCTCGCCGGGCGATGGGTCAGTCGTCGTCGACCTGGTCGCCGAGGAAGTCGGCGTAGGTCGCTTCGTGCTCGGCGCCCGCACCCACCATCTGGCGATCGCCCGTCCGTCCACTGCCGGTCCGGCCGTCCGGGCCTGATCCCGTCGAGCCGTCCTGGTCGTCCCGCTGGTCTGCGGTCGCGTCCCCACGCTGCCCCTGAGCGAACGGCGGGAGGTACTTGCTCGCGTCCATGTCGCGTCCTTCCGTCCCGAGGAACGTAACAGCCAGCCCTTGCGCGACGACGGTCACGACCGGATTCGTCCCCCGCCCGGGCCGACAACGGGGGACGGAAGTTCGCCCCGGGCGGACCTCATGCTCACGCATGCGGATTCCGGAGCCCGCATCACGCTGACGCCGGACGCATCATTCTCGGACGACCTGGTCGGGCTCCTTGTCGATGCGCCACCCCCGCCACGAGGGCTGCCGCAGTCGTCCGTCGCCCGTCCACTCGGCGAACTGCACCTCGCCCACGCGTTCCGGACGGACCCAGTGCGCGTCGCGGGCGTCCGGCCGTGGCACGTCGACGAACGGGGAGCCGTCCTGCTCGAGATCGCCGAGCAGCGCTCCGATCTCGTCGAGGTCCCGGTCACGGAACCCGGTGCCGACCTTACCGACGTACTCCAGCCCGTCGTCCCCCGGGATCCCGAGCAGCAGCGATCCGATCCCGCCCTCGCGTCGACCAGCGCCGGGCTTCCAGCCGCCGACGACGACCTCTTGTGTGGCGTGGTGCTTGAGCTTGAGCCAGGACTCCGAGCGACGGCCCTCGGCGTACCGGGAGGACCGCTTCTTCGCGACGATCCCCTCGAGCCCGCGCTTCCGGGACTCGGTCATCGCGGCGGCGAGGTCACCGTCGAACTCCGGTGGGACCTCGATCGGACCGCCGGGTTCGACGACCGTCAGCAGGGCTTCGCGCCGTGCGGTGTACCCGAGCCGGGTGAGTTCGTGCCCGTCGGCCTCGAGCACGTCGAACAGCAGCAGGTGCACGGGGGTGGTGGCCTGGGCAGCGCTGACCTCGCGCGGCTTCGTCAGGCCCATCCGGTTCTGCAGCAGCTGGAACGACGGCCGGCCGTGTTCGTCGAGCGCGACGACCTCCCCGTCGAAGACCCCGTCCACGCCGGCGTGCTCGGCGAGCGCCTGCAGCTCGGGGTACTGGTCGGTCAGGTCGTTGCCGTTCCGGCTGCGGAGTCGGACAGTGCCGTCGTGGACGGTGGCGAGGGCGCGGACGCCGTCCCACTTCATCTCGAACACCCACTGCTCCGGGTCCAGCGCGGGTTCGCCCTCTCGCAGGGACGCCTGCATGGTGTGGCGTTGCTCCGGCGCGGTGTCCGACTCGGCGGCGTGCTCGATCCGCGCGGCGGTGTGCGCACGGCCGCCGCCGTGCCCGTCACGCTGGCCAGTACGGGAACCGGCAGCGGCGGCGCTCCCGGCACCGCTGCCGTCGCCATCGGCAGCGGGCTGGTCCTTCGTCCGGTGGATGAGCCAGCTCTTCTCGTCCCCGGTTCGTCCACGGCCGTGACCGCGGGTGTGCAGGAGCGCGAGCCGTCGGACACCGTTGGTCCGACCGTGCAGGGTGACGATGACCTCTTCGTCCTCGCGCCACTTCTCGAGCTCGTACGTGCCGTCGTCCCAGATCGTCACGGTGCCGCCGCCGTACTCGCCCGCGGGGATGATCCCCTCGAAACCGCCGTACTCCAGCGGGTGGTCCTCGGTGTGGACGGCCAGGTGGTTCGCCCCGGGGTCGGTCGGTTCGCCCTTCGGCAGTGCCCAGCTCACCAGGACCCCGTCGTGCTCGAGGCGGAAGTCGTAGTGGTTGCGGGTGGCGTGGTGCTCCTGGATGACGAACGTCGGTGTGCCGTCGGTCCGCACCGTCGGGGAGCCCTGCGGGACGGGTTCCGGGGTCTTCGACGCGTCCCGCTTGGCGCGGTAGGTCGTCAGACGGTCCTGCAGCTCCTGTCGTTCCTGGCGTTCACGCTCGTTCACCGCTTCGGTCCGGGCCCCGTCCCAGTGCCCGGCGTCCGCACGCCCGACACCGAGTGACGCCGCGGCGACCGGGTGCAGCAGGTCGCCGAGGTCCGGCATCCGCTCGAGGACCTGGTCGAGGGTCAGGTGGGTCAACCCGGGCTCGGTCAGCTCCTTCCACGTCCGGGGCGTCGCGACCGTCGGGTGCGACCGGCCGCGCAACGAGTACGGCGCGATCGTGGTCTTGTTGCCGTTGTTCTGCGACCAGTCGACGAACACCTTGCCGGCTCGCTCGGCACGGCTCATCGACGAGAGCACCAGGCCCGGCATGTCCTGTTCGAGCGCCTTCGCCAGCTCGTGGGCGACGTCGGACACCTGCTGCGCCGTCGCGGTGCCGTCGAGGGCCGCGTACAGGTGGATGCCCTTCGACCCGGAGGTCACCGGGTACGGCTCGAGTCCCATCCCCTGCAGCACCGAGCGGGCCGCCACCGCCACCTCGACGCACTCGGGCAGACCGACGCCGTCGCCCGGGTCCAGGTCGAGCACGAGCCGGTCCGGGTTCTGGTGTCCCCCGCGCGGCCCGAAGCGCCACTGCGGCACGTGCAGCTCCAGCGCGGCCTGCTGCGCCATCCACACCAGGGTCGGCAGGTCGTCGACGACCGGGTACTCGACGTCGTGGTGCTCGTGGTGGATGGTGTGGTGCCGGATCCACTCGGGCGCGGAGTCGGGCAGGTTCTTCTCGAAGAAGACCTTGCCGTCGACGCCGTTCGCCCAGCGCTTCCGGGTCATCGGGCGGCCGGTGACGTGCGGGATCATCCACGGGGCGATCCGCTCGTAGTAGGCGACCACCTGCCCCTTCGTCGTGCCGGTCTCCGGGTAGAGCACCTTGTCGAGGTTCGTCAGCGCCAGTCGCCGGTCCCCCACCTGCACGGTGGTCTTCTTCGCGACCGGGCTCACAACGCGACCCCCGTGGCACCGCCGACCGTGAGGGTGGTGCCCGACGTGTAGGACGACTCGGGTCCGGCCAGGTGCACGTAGGCGCTGGCGAGTTCGACGGGCTGCGCCGGCCGGCCGAACGGGGTGTCCTGGCCGTACGCCGCGATCTCGTCACCGGGGTAGCTGATCGGCTGCAGCGGGGTCCACACCGGACCGGGGACCACGGTGTTCGCCCGGATGCCCTTCGGCGCGAGCTGCCGTGCGAGCCCGTTCGTGTACGTGATGATGGCGGCCTTCGTGGCGGCGTAGTCGATCATCCGGTCCTGCGGCTGGTACGCCGACACCGAGCTCGTGGTGACGATCGCACTGCCCGGGGCCAGGTGCGGCACCGCGGCGCGGGTGAGCCAGAACAGCGAGTACAGGTTGACCTTCATGGTGCGGTCGAAGTCCTCGGTGCTCTGCTCGGTGATGTCGGCGTGCACCTGCTGGTGTCCGGCGACCAGGACCAGGGCGTCGAGTCCGCCGAGCAGGTCGACGGCGGTGCGCACGAGTTCGGTGCAGAACGACTCGTCCGTCAGGTCGCCCGGCAGCATCACCGCCTTCCGCCCCAGGTCGGCGAGGACGTCACGGACCTCGGTGAGGTCGTCGAGCTCTTCCGGCAGGGCGTTCAGGGCGACGTCGGCCCCTTCCTTGGCCATCGCGATCGCGGCCGCCCGACCGATGCCGGAATCCGCCCCGGTGACCAGGACGCGGTAGCCGCGCATCCGGCCGGTCCCCTGGTAGGTCGTCTCGCCGTGGTCGGCCGGCGGGTCGAGGTCCGCCGCCCGTCCGGACCCCTGCTGCGTCTGCGCGGGGAACGGCGGCCGCGCGTACTGGTCCCGCGGGTCCTGCTTGTCGAGCTGGCTCATGGCCCCATCGTGCTCGCGGTACCGGACCGGCGACACAGGAGCGGTGAGGTCCGTGGAGAAAGCGGGGCGGGCCTCCCGGCTGTGCAGGAGAGGACCGGCCGACGTCAGACGGACGCGACCACGCGCGCCGGTGCGTCGAGCAGGCGTCGCGCCGACGGGCGCACCTTGCGCACCTGCACGAACTGGACCGCCGCCAGGACCGCCCACACCGCGGCGAACCCCCAGTCGCGTGTCTCCCCGGAGATCGCGAGGGCGGCCCACAGGCACGCGACCACCGCGGCGGCCCACGCGCCGAACAGCTGCCGCGAGGAGTCGCCGAGCAGCTGGCGGACCCGCGGACGCCACACGGTGTCGGGGACCTCGTCCGGCACACGGCCGGAAAGGACCCAGACTCGCGTCTCGACGAGAGTGGTCCGGCCGCCACGAGCCCACCACGCGCGCAGCATGGCCACGGGGATGACCACGGCGAGCGCCACGCCGATGACGACGACCGTCACCCAGGGGAAGGGCCCGTCGGCCGTCAGGCCCGCCCCGACACCGATCGCCAGCCCGACCGCCGCGCCGAACGCGAGCTGCGCCCACCCGGCTGCGTCCAGTCGATCCCCCGTCGTGGCCGACGTCTGCACCGTCTGCTGCGCTGTCGACTGCTCCGTCACACTGCGTTCCCCCGTCATGAGGCGGGACGATACGCCCGTCTGCTCCCCACCGCACCTGCCGATCCGCTCAGAACTGGGGGTCGCCTCGCGCGCCTGCGAGCATCATGAGCGCATGAGGTCGATCTGGAAGGGCTCCATCGCGTTCGGGCTCGTCAACGTGCCCATCAAGGTCTACGCGGCGACCGAGACGCACGACGTCTCCCTGCACCAGATCCACGACGAGGACAAAGCCCGCATCCGCTACAAGCGGGTCTGCGAGCTCGGGCACGAGGTCGAGTACGGCGACATCCAGCGCGCCTACGACGACGGTGAGAAGACCGTCGTCCTGACGCCCGACGACTTCAAGCAGCTGCCGCAGGAGCAGTCGCACGAGATCGAGGTCCTGGAGTTCGTCCCCGTCGACCAGGTCGACCCGATGATGTTCGAGAAGACGTACTACCTGGAGCCGGACTCCCGCTCCCCGAAGGCGTACGTGCTGCTCCGGAAGACGCTCGAGCAGACCGACCGGCTGGCGATCGTGCAGTTCACCCTCCGCCAGAAGACCCGGCTCGGTGTGCTGCGGGTGCACGACGACGTGCTGCTGCTGCAGGGGCTGCTCTGGGGCGACGAGGTCCGCGCCGCCGACTTCTCGGCGCTCGACATCTCGGTGAAGGTCAGCGCGAACGAGCTGAAGATGTCGTCCTCGCTCGTCGAGAGCATGTCCACCGACTTCGACCCGGACCGCTACACGGACGAGTACCAGGAGGAGCTGCAGCAGCTCATCGACGCCAAGCTCGAGGCGGGCGACGACGTCGACACCGCCGAGACGTTCGGCGAGCAGGCCTCGACGGACGACGACGACGCGGGCGGTGACGTCATCGACCTGATGGCCGCCCTGCGCGCGTCGGTGGACAAGAACCGTGGCGGTGGGTCCCGGTCGGGAGGCTCGGGGTCGCGTTCCGCGGGCGGCTCGCGATCGCGCGCGGCCGGCTCCCACGAGGACGCGGACAGCTCGGGCGACGACGCGGACGGCTCCGGCGACCGGAAGCCGGCGGCGAAACGGACTGCGGCAGTGAAGGCACCCGCGAAGAAGGCACCGGCGAAGAAGGCACCGGCGAAGAAGGAACCCGCGAAGAAGGAACCCGCGGCGAAGGAACCGGCGGCGAAGCGGGCTCCCGCCAAGAAGAAGGCGAGCTGAGGGCCTCCCGTCACGGTTGCCGTTGCGCTCGCCGTCCGGCCGTCATGCGCGTGTAACACGTTGAGCGCGACACTTGTCGGATGACTCCACAAGAGCCTGGCAGCCTGCAATCGTCACCCGAGATCGCCGGCCCACCCGTCACCGTGTCCATCACCCGCCTGGTCGAACCCGAACGGATCCCCGAGGTCACCCGCTGGGTGCAGTCGGGTGTGAACCTCGCCAACCGCTACCCCGGGTTCCTCGGATCCGGGTGGGTCCGCTCCACCGCCCGGTCCCGCGAGTGGCACATGCTCTACCGCTTCGCCGACGACGACTCCCTGTCCACGTGGGAGAACTCCGACGACCGGCTGCGTTGGCTCGACCTGGGACGGAACCTCGTCGTGGAGTCCCGCGTCGAGAAGCGGACCGGCATCGAGGGGTGGTTCGACGTCCCGCAGGACGCCCCCGCCTCGAGCGCCCCGCCACGCTGGAAGCAGGCGGTGAGCATCTGGCTCGGGTTCTTCCCCGTCAACCTGGTCTTCACGGTCCTGGTCGGCTGGCTGCTGCCGTCCTTCGCGCACCTGGCGGCGCTGCCCCGGGTGCTCATCACGACGCTGGTGCTCACGCCGATCATGACGTTCTGGGTGCTGCCGTTCGTGACGAAGCTGATCCGCCCCTGGTTGCTGGCCCCGCCCCGCCGCCCCTGATCGCGAAACGCAACGTCGGCGGCTGCCCGCAACGAGATACCGATGCGAGGAGTCGCCGACGTTTCGTTTCGGGGGCGCCGAGCCAGCGCGCCGGGTCAGCGCGCCGTGCCGGAGGCGGCAGCCCGGGCAGCGAGCCCGGCGAACGTGTCGTCGTGGGTCTGCCGCAGGGCAGTCCAGCCCGCGGTCACGTCGATCGGCTCCTGGCCCTCGACCGGTGCGGCGAACCCATGCTGTGCTCGGGGGACGGCGTCCCCGGGCAGCCGGAGCTCCTGCGTGAACGCACCGGTGTCCGCGGCGAAGGTCAGCGTGTGCGCGGCGACGTTGCTGTCCCAGTCCGCGGACGGCCACGACATGAAGGCGACGTGGCGCGGCGGGGTGCCCGCGTCGATGGCGGTGGCCGAGACGTAGCAGCCGTGGTGGTCCTCTCCCGGCGAGAGGATCGTGTACGTCCCGTTGTCGCGGTAGACCAGCAGCGCTTCGGCGAACGGCTTCGGGCCGTACATGGCGGTGTAGCGCAGTGCGTGCACGAACACGGGCAGTCCGAGGGCGACGGTGACGTGCGAGCCGCGCACCGGGCCGACGCCGGACGGCGGGTCGGTCGGCGTCGCGATCTCGGTCCCGGGCAGGCGGTGTGCGACGTACAGGAGCTCGGTGTCGTCCGTCCCGGTGGCCCGACCCTCGTGGACGATGCGCGGCTCCTCGACGAGCGCGTGACCCGGGCCGACGGCATGCGTCGCTTCCGGGCTGGCGTGCGTCAGCTCTCCCCGGACCACGAGACCCGTCTGGCGGGCGTCGTGCCGGTGCCACCCGGTCGTGGACCCGGGCGGGAACACCGCGTGCCGGACTTCGTAGGTGCTGCCGTCCGGTCCGTCGACGGTGGCGAGCAGGGTGGTCGTGGGGGCGAGTCCGGTCATCGTGGTCCTCTCGGTGGCTGGGCTGTCGCTCGATCGTGGTGCACCGGTCTGGGACGGTGGTCGACGTGGCACGAGGACTTGCTCAGCGAGCGCGCACTTCGCAAGACGCAACGTCGCCGACGACCCGCAACGCAGTACCGTGCCGCAGGAACGCCGAGGTTGCGTTCTGCGAGGGGTCAGCCGAGGACCGACAGCTGGTCCAGCCGCTCGAGGATCACGCCCTCGCGGAGCGCCCACGGGCAGATCTCCAGCGCGGGCAGGTCGAAGATGTCCAGGCACGCCTCGGCGACGAGCGCCCCCGGCACGACCTGGTGCGCCCGGCTCGGCGAGACCCCGGGCAGCGTGCCGAGCTCGTCGACCGACATGGTCAGCAGCGCCGGCAGCCGGTCCCGGAGCGCTGCCCCTTCGAGCACGCGCGGCACGAGCGGCCCCGCGGCCGAGGGCGCTGCGCCGCAGATCCGGGCGATGGAGCGGAACGTCTTCGAGGTGGCCACGGCACGGTCCGGCGCTCCGGACCGCAGCAGCCGGCCGGCTTCGCGGGCGATCTCGACGCGGACCTCGTGCCGGACCCGGCGCAGCTCGTCCGGGCTGGGGGTGCCGGCAGCGAAGTACGTGCGGGCCAGCCGTGCGGCGCCGATCGGCATCGACCAGGCGACGTCAGGCGCCTCGTCCGCACCGCCGGCGATCTCGAGCGAGCCGCCGCCGATGTCGAACACCGCGAGTCGTCCGGCGGACCAGCCGAACCAGCGGCGCACGGCCAGGAAGGTCAGCCGCGCTTCGTCCGAACCGGAGAGCACGGCGAGCTCCACCCCGGTCTGCTCCTGCACGTGGGCGAGGACGGCTTCGGAGTTCACGGCGTCGCGGACGGCGGACGTCGCGAACCCGAGCATGTCCTCGCAGCCGCGGTCCTCTGCGACGCGGACGGACTCCGCCACGAAGTCGGTCAGTGCGTCGATGCCGACCGGCGTCACCGCGCCCTGGTCGTCCAGGTGTTCAGCGAGCCGCAGCGGGCGCTTGAACGACGACGCGGGCAGCGGGGCAGCACCCCCGTGGGCGTCGACGACGAGCAGGTGACCGGTGTTCGAACCGATGTCGAGGACTCCGACGCGCATGCGCCCACGGTAGCGGTCGGGCGGGAGGCCCGGATCACGTCCCGAGGAACGCCTCCAGCTGTGCGGCGGTCGGGTAGGACGCCTGTGCGCCGGCACCGGTCGCTGCGTACGCGCCGACCCCGGCGGCGAAGCGCGCAGCCTCGACCAACGAGTCCCCCGCGGCGAGCCGCAGTGCGACCGCTCCCATGAAGGCGTCCCCGCACCCCGTGGTGTCGACCGCCTCGACGGGCACGGCGGGGACCTCGACCGGCCGGGCGTCCCCGTCGTGCACGACCGAGCCGTCCCCGCCCCGGGTGACGATCGAGCGTCGGACGCCGTGGTCGCCGAGCGCGGCGGCCTCGTGCTCGTTGACGAGCAGGACGTCGGTCAGTTCGAGGAGCTCCGGCGGGACGGCACCGAACGGGGACAGGTTCGTCAGCACGGTCACCCCCGCGGCGTGTGCGGCCCGGGCGGCGGCGAGCACCGCGTCCATCGGGACCTCGAGGCAGAGCCCGAGCACGGCGGCGTCGTGGAAGACGTCGGCGGGCAGGTCGTCGGGCGAGAGCGTGGCGTTGGCGCCGCCGGAGATGACGATGGTGTTCTCGCCGCGGCCGTCGACGGTGATGACGGCGGTGCCGGTGGCGGTGCCGGGCCGGACCACGACGTGGGTGGTGTCCGCCCCGGAGGCCGCGACGGAGTCGCGGAGCAGCGTGCCGTTGCCGTCGTCACCGACCGCGCCGACCATGCGGACGGTGCCCCCGAGCCGCCCGGCCGCGACGGCCTGGTTGGCGGACTTGCCGCCGGGCAGGGTCGCCAGGTCGGAGCCGTGCAGGGTCTCCCCCGGCTGCGGGAAGCGCTCGGTGCGGACGACGAGGTCCGCGTTGAGCGACCCGACGATCACGATCGTGTCGGTCATCGGACGGACTCCTTCTGCTGGACGGCGGTACCGGTCTCGGCGGCCTCTGGTCGGGGGATGAGGAACGAGGTCGCCAGGGCAGCGGTGGTGATCACGGCACCGAGCAGCATCCCACCGGAGTACCCGGCGGTGCCCGAGGAACCGCCGACCCCGAGCGCGATCTGCAGTGCCGGCAGCACGGCGAAGCTGACGCCCGCGCCGAGGTTGAACGCGCCGGCGTTGAGTCCGGGCAGGAAGCCGGGGTTCGAGTCCGGGGACAGCACGATGCCCAGGCCGTTGAGGATGATGTTCGCGATGCCGGCGTAGGTGATGCCGATCAGCACCGTGGCGGTGACGAGCACCGGCAGCGAGTGCACCCCGACGAGCGCCATCAGGACGGTGGCGACGATGCTGCCGACCAGGCCGACGCGGAGCACGGCGCGGTAGCCGAGGGTCGGCGCGAGCCGGCCGGCGAAGGGCCCGACGACCCAGCCGACCAGCGCGTACGGCGTGAGGAAGACGAGGGAGGCGAGGTCGGCCTCCATCCCGAAGCCCGCGTCGCCGTTCTGGGCGAGCGAGGTGACCAGCCCGTTGACGACGGCGAACACGCCGGTCATCGTGAGGAACGTGGTGGCGAGCAGTGCCCAGGTGGCCCGGCGCTTGAGGAACCGGGTCTCGACGAGCGGTTCGCGGACACGCGACTCGACGGCCCAGAACACGGCGAAGGCGGCGAGTGCGACGACCACCCCTCCGACCACGAGCACGGGGTCCGCGTCGCCGAGCTTGCCGGCCTCGTTGAAGGCCGTGAGCAGGGCGCCGACCGAGACGACGAGCGGCACGACGCCGACCCAGTCCATCCGGGTGCCGGCGGACGGGCGGGACTCGACGCCCCACTTCGCGACGAGTGCGAGGGCGATGACCGTGACGACGGCGATCACCCAGAAGATCCCGCGGAAGCCGAAGTGGGTCGCGATCCACCCACCGGCGAGGGCGTCGATGCCGGCGATGCCGCCGTTCACCGCGGTGAGCAGCCCGAGGGCGGCGCCGTAGCGCTTCGGGTCGCTGATCTCGTTGCGCAGGACGAGCAGGCTGATCGGGACGACCGGGCCGGTGACGCCCTGGATGATGCGGCCGGTGAACAGCATCGGGACGTTCACCGCGAGGGCGGCGACGACGCTGCCGACGAACATCACGGCGAGCATGGCGACGAGCACCCGCTTGCGGCCGACGATGTCCGACAGCCGGGGCAGGAACAGCGAGAACAGCGCGGCGAGCGTGAAGTACAGCGTCTGCGACAGGCCGATCGTGGCGTCGTCCGTGTCGAGTTCGCGCGCCATCGTGACGAGGGCGGGGCTGAGCATGCTGGCGTTGAGCTGGAACGCGATGCACGCGGCCAGCAGCGCTGCGGTGAGCGCACCGATCGACTTCACGGTGCTCAGGCCTCCGTCGCGGCGGTCGGCTGCGTGGTCAGCCCGGCGTCGATGCCGTCGGCGGCGGCGCGGGGCGTCCAGCCGGTGTCGGGTGTCTCGCCGATGCGCTCGAGGGCGTCGACGACCAGGTCCCAGAACCGGCCGTGGTCGAGCTCCATGGCGGCGCTCGTCCGGCAGTCCGCGGGCGCCGGGGAGCGGAAGTCGGCGACGGTCATGCCGAGCGTCAGGGTGCCCTGGGTCTCGACGCGGATCGGCACCTTCACGGCGCGGACGATCGTCGGGTCGATGACGTACGCCACGGCGCAGGGGTCGTGCACCGGCGGGGCGTCGAAGCCCTGCACGTCCTGGTACGCCTTGCCGAAGAAGTCGAGGAGCTCCCCGACGAAGGCGGCGGGCCCGGTGCCGACGGCGGCGATGCGGGCGGCGACCTCGGGGGTGGCGAGCGCCTGGTGGGTGAGGTCGAGTCCGACCATGACGACGTCCCAGCCGGCGTCGAACACGATCGACGCGGCTTCGGGGTCGATCACGATGTTGAACTCGGCGACCGGGCTCCAGTTGCCGACGTGCACGCCGCCGCCCATCAGGACGACCTGCTTCACGCGCTCGACGATGCGGGGCTCCTTGCGGACGGCGAGCGCGATGTTGGTCAGGCCGGCGGTCGGCACGATCGTGACGGTGCCGGGCTCGTGGGCCATCACGGTGTCGATGATCAGGTCGACCGCGTGGCGCTCGTCGAGCTCGAACGACGGCTCCGGCAGGACGGGTCCGTCCAGGCCGCTCTCGCCGTGGATCTCGGGGGCGACCTCGACCTGGCGGAGCAGCGGCCGTGCGGCGCCGGCGGCGAAGGGCACGCCGGTGATCCCGGCGATGCGGGCGACGGCGAGCGCGTTCCGGGTGACCTTCGGGAGGGTCTGGTTGCCGACGACGGTGGTGACGGCGAGGAGCTCGATGTCCGGGTTGCCGTGGGCGAGCAGCATCGCGACGGCGTCGTCGTGGCCGGGGTCGCAGTCGAGGATGATCTTCGCGGGGGTGCGCGGGGCGTCGGACACGGGGGTGCTCCACTTCGTCGGGGAGCCGGGTGCCCGGGGGTGTGGGCGGCCGGCAGGAGGTCGGGGCCTGACGCGCCATGCACGCCGCGTCAAGCGTTTGACATCACACAGCATCAAGCGCTTGACGTCAAGTCGTCGGGATTCTGCATGCACGGCCGTCGCTAGCATCGACCCGTGTCCACGAGCCCGCGCAGTCGCCCCGCTCCGTCCGGTCGCGTGACCGCCGCGATGGTCGCCGAACGCGCCGGCACGAGCATCGCCACGGTCTCCCTCGTCGTGAACGGCAAGGACCGCGGACGCGTCTCGACGCCCATCGCCGACCGGGTCCGCGACGCCGTCGAGCAGCTCGGCTACGTCGTCGACCACGCGGCGAGCTCCCTGGCGCGGGGCAGCGGCGACCTCGTCGTGCTCATCGCCCCCGACCTGTCGAACCCGTTCTTCGCCGAGGTCATCCGCGGCGTCCGCGACACCATCGGCGACCGTTTCCAGCTCGTGCTGTCCGTCACCGAGCGCGGCGAGCAGCCGGTGGACACCGATGTCCGCCGCTTCGAGCGGCTCCGTCCGGCCGGCATCCTGGTGGACGCCCCGGCCGAGCACGCGTCGATGGCCGCGAGCGTCCCCGTCGTCCTGCTCGACGCCCCCGGCGGCCCGGGAGCGGTCAACTACGACCTGACCGCCGGGGTGGAGGCGCTGGTCGCCCACCTCGCCACCGCCGGACACCGTCGGGTCGCCTACCTCGACGGGACGTCACGTGCGACGACGTTCGCGGTCCGCCGCACGCTGTTCGGGCAAGCCTGCACCGCGGCCGGCATCACGGTGTCACCCATCCAGGCACAGGCCGACCTGACGATCGACGCCGCCGCGAGCGCCGTCGAGCAGGTCGTCGACGCCTGGCTCGCGGACCGGGTCACCGCCGTCGTCGCGGCCGCCGACACCCTGGCCTACGGGGTGCTCCGGGTCGCTGCCGAGCGGGGCATCGCGGTACCGACGTCCCTGGCCGTCGCCGGTTTCGACGACCTGCCGTCGTCCTCGGTCACGGCACCGAGCCTGACGAGCGTCGCCCTCCCCGGCGCCGACCTCGGACGCGCAGCGGCACTCCGGCTCCTCGCGACGCTCGACGGCGTCGACGCGCCGGACCCGGCCCTGCCCACACGTCTGGTCCCCCGCGCGAGCACGGGCGCCTGACCCGACCCACACGACGGACGGGCGGCCCGGCCCCCCCAGGGCCCCCGGCAGCCCGACGGCCCCAGGTGGCGGCAAAACGTTCTGGCGGGTGGTTGGCCCACCAACCCGCGGGCCGCC
>NZ_JARUXD010000069.1:0-18117 GCF_030433875.1 Curtobacterium sp. PsM8
CCCCGGCCCGGGGGCCGGCGCCGGGCGGGCGCGGGGGGGGGCGGGGCGCGGCCGGCGGCCGCGCCGGCCGCGCCCGCGCCGCCCCCCCCCCCGCCCCCCCCCCCCCCCCCCCGGCGGTGGTGGTCTAGAGACCGACGTGCTGCTGGAACCGCGCGATGGCGGCGAACTCCTGCACGTCGAGGGACGCGCCGCCGACGAGCGCGCCGTCGACGTCGGGCTCGCGGAGGAAGCCGGCGATGTTGCTCGACTTCACCGAACCGCCGTACAGGATGCGCGTGTCGGCGGCCGCCTGGTCGCCCCAGGCAGCGGCGATCCCGCGACGCAGCGCGGCACACTCGTCCTGCGCCTGCTCGGCCGTGGCGGCCTGGCCGGAGCCGATCGCCCAGACCGGTTCGTACGCGACGACGATCTCGGACGGCTGCACCGCCCCGAGGACGACCTGCAGCTGCTCGACCGGCACGACGCCGGCTCCGCGCTGCTCGCGCTGTTCGCCGGTCTCGCCGACGCAGACGACCGGGACCAGGCCGTGCTTCACGGCAGCAGCGGTCTTCGCGGCGACGACCTCGTCGGTCTCACCGTGCATGGTGCGACGCTCGGAGTGTCCGACGATGACGTACTTCGCGTCGAGTGCGGCGAGGAAGGCCCCCGAGATGTCCCCGGTGTAGGCACCGGAGTCGTACTGCGACAGGTCCTGGGCGCCGAACGCCAGCGACAGCTTGTCCGCCGAGATCAGCGTCTGCACGCTGCGCAGGTCGGTGAAGGGCGGGAAGACGGCGACCTCGACGTCGGCGTGGTCGTGCCGGGCGTCCTTCAGGGTCCACGCGAGCTTCTGGACGGTGGCGATGGCCTGGAGGTGGTCCAGGTTCATCTTCCAATTACCGGCGATGAGCGGCGTGCGGGTCATGCGGACCATCCGAGCGCTTCGAGGCCGGGGAGCGACTTGCCCTCGAGGAACTCGAGGCTCGCCCCGCCACCGGTGGAGATGTGGCCGAACTGGTCGTCGGTGAAGCCGAGCGACCGGACAGCGGCGGCGGAGTCGCCACCACCGACCACGCCGAGGCCGTCGACCTCGGTCAGTGCATGGGCGACGGTCTTCGTGCCGGCGGCGAAGGCCGGGAACTCGAACACGCCCATCGGGCCGTTCCAGAACACCGTCTTCGAGGCGGCGACCGCACGGGCGAACCGCTCGGCCGTCTCGGGCCCGATGTCCAGGCCGATGCCGTCCGAGCCGAACGCGGAGGACTCGATGGCGTCCGCGGCGACCGTCTCGTGCTCGGCGTCCGCGGCGAACCCGGAGGCCACCACGACGTCGGTCGGCAGGTCGATCGTCACGCCGAGCTGGGTCGCCCGCGACAGGTACTCGCGCACGGTGTCGAGCTGGTCCTGCTCGAGCAGCGACTTCGCGACCCCGTGGCCCTGGGCCGCGAGGAAGGTGAAGAGCATGCCGCCACCGATGCAGATCGTGTCGACCCGCGGCAGGAGGTGGTCGATGACGCCGAGCTTGTCGCTGACCTTCGAACCGCCGAGGACGACCGTGTACGGCCGCTCCGGGTCCTTGGTCAGACGCTCGAGCACGGTCAGTTCCTGCTCGATGAGCTGACCGGCAGCGCTCGGGAGCGCCGATGCCAGCTCGTACACGGAGGCCTGCTTGCGGTGCACGACGCCGAAGCCGTCGGAGACGAAGGCGTCCCCGAGCGCGGCGATGCGCTCCGCGAAGGCCGTGCGCTCGGCAGCGTCCTTCGAGGTCTCCTCCGGGTTGAAGCGGAGGTTCTCGAGCAGCAGGACGTCACCGTCCTCGAGGGCCTCGGCAGCCGCGGTCGCTTCGTCGCCGACGGTCTCGTCGACGAAGGCGACCGGCTTGCCGAGCAGCTCGGACAACCGCTGGGCGACGGGGGCGAGCGAGTACTCGGGCTTCCGTTCGCCGTCGGGCCGGCCGAGGTGGGACACCACGACCACGCGCGCGCCGGCGGTGATCAGGGTGTTCAGGGTGGTGAGCGACGCCCGCACGCGGCCGTCGTCCGTGATCGTGCCGTCCTTGAGCGGGACGTTCAGGTCACAGCGGACGACGACACGCTTGCCGGCGAGGTCGCCGAGGTCCTCGAGGGTGCGGAGAGCCATCAGGTCAGAGCTTCTCGCCCACGAACTCGGTCAGGTCGACCAGGCGGTTCGAGTAGCCCCACTCGTTGTCGTACCACGAGGTGATCTTGACGAGGTTGCCCATGACCTTGGTCAGCCCGGAGTCGTAGATCGAGGAGTGCGGGTCCGTCGTGATGTCGGTCGACACCAGCGGGTCCTCGCTGTAGAGCAGGATGCCCTTCATCGGGCCCTCGGCGGCGGCCTTGTAGGCGGCGTTGATCTCGTCGACGGTGACGTCCGACTTCGTCTCGAGGGTGAGGTCGGTGATCGAACCGGTCGGGACCGGGACGCGCAGCGCGAAGCCGTCGAGCTTGCCGGCGAGCTCCGGCATGACCAGGCCGATGGCCTTGGCGGCACCGGTCGAGGTCGGGACGATGTTCAGCGCGGCCGCACGGGCACGACGCGGGTCCTTGTGCGGGCCGTCCTGGAGGTTCTGGTCGGCGGTGTAGGCGTGGACCGTGGTCATGAGACCGCGCTCGATGCCGAACGCGTCGTGGAACACCTTGGCGAGCGGCGCGAGGCTGTTCGTGGTGCACGAGGCGTTCGAGATGATGTGGTGGTTCGCGGCGTCGTAGGTGTCCTCGTTCACGCCGAGCACGATGGTGACGTCGTCACCGGTGGCCGGGGCGGAGATGATGACCTTCTTGGCGCCGGCGTCGATGTGCTTCTGCGCATCGGCGGCCTTGGTGAAGAAGCCGGTCGACTCGATGACGATGTCGACACCCAGCTCGCCCCAGGGCAGGTTGGCGGGGTCGCGCTCCGCGAGGACCTTGATGGGCTTGCCGTCGACGACGATGTTGTCGCCGTCGAGCTCGACCGAGACGCCGAGGCGACCCGTGATCGAGTCGAACTTGAGCAGGTTCGCGAGTGCGGCGTTGTCGGTGAGGTCGTTCACCGCCACGATCTCGAGGTCGCTGCCCTTGGCCAGAGCGGCGCGGAAGAAGTTACGGCCGATCCGGCCGAAGCCGTTGATGCCGATCTTGACGGTCAATGGATCTCCTGTTGGGTGTGGAGCGCCTCGGGAGACGCTGCTTTTTCGGAGTGTGGAGGCGTCGTCATGGACGACGGCCGACCCACGCACGTGGACGATACGCCCCGTGACGTCGCCGTACCGACCCTAGCAGTCGGACCCCCGCGGACCGCCTGCATGACGCCGTCGCGGGGACGGGTCGGGTGCGGCGACCACGGGGGTCCGGTGGCCGGTCAGCGAGCTGCCCGGCGGAGGGTGCGATCCGGCGCTGTGCTCAGGCGCCCTCGAGCTCTTCCGGCACGCTGGCCTCGGTCCCGGGGATGCCGAGGTCGCTGGCGCGCTTGTCGGCCATCGCGAGCAGGCGGCGGATGCGCCCGGCGATCGCGTCCTTCGTCATGGGCGGGTCCGCGTGCTGGCCGAGCTCGTCGAGCGAGGCGTCGCGGTGCTCCAAGCGCAGGGCTCCGGCGTACTGCAGGTGGTCGGGGACCTCGTCGCCGAGGATCTCCAGGGCACGTTCGACCCGGGCACACGCGGCGACGGCGGCCTGCGCGGAACGACGGAGGTTCGCGTCGTCGAAGTTCACCAGGCGGTTGGCGGTGGCACGCACCTCGCGGCGCTGGCGCATCTCCTCCCAGTCGGCGGTCGTGCGGGCGGCGCCCATCGCGGTGAGCATCTGACCGATCGCCTCACCGTCGCGGATCACGACGCGGTGCACCCCGCGGACCTCGCGGCCCTTCGCGGCGATCCCGAGGCGCGACGCTGCTCCGACGAGCGCCATCGCGGCCTCGTTGCCGGGGCACGTGACCTCGAGTGCCGCGGCACGGCCCGGGTCGGTCAGGGTGCCGGACGCCAGGAACGCACCGCGCCAGATTGCGGCGAGGTCCTCGCGGTTGCCCGTGGTCAGCCGGTTCGGGAGGCCCCGCACCGGTCGGCGACGGGCGTCCATCAGGCCGGTCTGGCGGGCGAGCGTCTCGCCGGCCTCGAGCACACGCACGAGGTAGCGGGTCCCGCGACGCGAGGACGCGGTGGACCCGACGGAGGCCTCGCTGCGGACGCCGTAGAGCTCGGCGAGGTCCTTGCGGACGCGGTGCACGATGATCCGGGTGTCGAGCTCGACCTCGACCGCGATGCGCCCGGAGATGACGTGCAGGCCCCCGGCGAAGCGCAGGACGGTCGCGAGTTCGGCGGCGCGGACCGTGTTCCGGTTGACGACGACCCTGGCCAGCTCGTCCTTCACCTCGGCAGTCAACGGCACGGCATCATTCCTTACGTTCTTCGGGGTGGGGCTCTGCGGTCCCGGGGCGCACACGTGTGGAGGCGGCCGGTGGGACGGTCACTCCCGGCCGAGATCTCGGTTCTTCACACGCACGGCGACGTTGGGCATCCCGCGGAGCAGGTTCGCCAACTCGGCGACGATGGCGACCGAACGGTGCTTGCCGCCGGTACAGCCGATGGCGATCGTAGCGTGTCTTTTGTTCTCGCGCTGGTACCCCTCGAAGACCGGCTCCAGGACGGAGGCGTAGCGGTCGACGAACGGACGGGCCCCGGACTGCTCCATGACGTAGTCCGAGACGGGCTTGTCGAGGCCCGTGTGCACCCGGAGTTCCGGCACCCAGTAGGGGTTCGGGATGAACCGCACGTCGGCCACCATGTCGGCGTCGGTGGGCAGTCCGTACTTGAACCCGAAGCTCATCAGCGTCACCTGGACCCCGACGAACCGGTCCTCGGCGAACCGCTCGGTGACGGCGTTCGCCAGCTGGTGGATGTTCAGGTCGGAGGTGTCGATGATCAGGTCGGACGCCTCGCGCAGCCCGAGCAGCCGGGTGCGTTCCCGGGCGATGCCGTCGAGCAGCGTGTCCTCGCCCTGCAGCGGGTGCGGGCGGCGGACCTGCTCGAACCGCCGCACCAGGACCTGGTCGGTGGCCTCGAGGAACAGCACCCGGACCCGGGCGCTCGTGCTCTCGCGCAGGGACTGCACGGCGCGCTCCGGGTCGGTGAAGAACCGCCCACCGCGGACGTCGACGACCGTCGCGATCTTCGGGATCGACTCCCCCGCGCGGTCCGCCAGGTCGGTGAGCGGCCCGAGCATCTGCGTCGGCAGGTTGTCGACGACGTACCAGCCGAGGTCCTCGAGCGCCTTGCCGACCGTCGACCGCCCCGCACCGGACATGCCCGTCACGATCAGGACGTCGTGCTGTTGCTGCGAGGTGGTGTCGGTCATCTGCGAAGGGGCTCCATCGTGGTGTGGCCGGGCGGGTCGCCCGTCGGAGCCGGGCGCGGCGCGCTCGGCATGGGTGGGCCCGCGGACCCTCGGGCTGTCCGCCCTGGGTCCGCGTCCAGGCTACCGTCCGACCGGGAGGCCCGTGCCGGGGTCACGCAGGCCGGTGCGGACCGTCCGGGGTCGTCTCGGGGACGCGCACCGGGCCTCCCGGCTGTGGCGCGCTGGACGGTGCCGACGCGCTGGCCGGTTCCGGAACACTGGCCGGTTCGGGAGCACTGGCCGACTCGGGGGCACTGACGGGCACGGTCGTGAGCTTCCGGACCACCGCGGCAGCGGTCGCCGGTCCGACGCCGGGGACCTCGGCGACCTCCTCCGCCGTCGCCTGCCGGAGCCGGGCGACGGAGCCGAAGTGCTTGAGCAGCGCCGAGACCCGGTTCGGCCCGAGTCCGGGGATCTCGGACAGCTGCGAGCGGACGTCCCGCTTCCGCCGGGTGCGCTGGTGCGTGATCGCGAACCGGTGTGCCTCGTCGCGGAGGCGTTGGATGAGGAACAGCGCCTCGGAGTTGCGCGGCAGGATCACCGGGAAGTCGTCGTCCGGCAGCCACAGCTCTTCCAGCCGCTTCGCGATGCCGACCAGGGCGATGTCACGGACCCCGGCTTCGTCGAGAGCCCGCTTCGCCGCCGCGACCTGCGGTTGCCCACCGTCGACGACGAGCAGCTGCGGGCGGTACGCGAACCGCTTCGAGGGCTTCGTGCCCTCGACCACGCCGTCGGCCGTGACGTCCGGGACGTCCGGCACGGCCGCGTCCTCGTCGAGTCGGGCCAGGCGCCGCGTGAGCACCTGGTACATGCTGTCGGTGTCGTCGGTGGTCTCGGCGATCGTGTAGCGGCGGTACTGGTCCTTGCGCGGCAGGCCGTCCTCGAACACGACCATCGACGCGACGACGTTCGTGCCCTGCAGGTGCGAGATGTCGTAGCACTCCATCCGCAGCGGGGCTTCGGACATGCCCAGTGCCTCCTGGATGTCCGCCAACGCCGCCGCACGGGTCGTGTAGTCGGCCGAGCGCTTGGTCTTGTAGAGCATCAGCGCCTGCTGGGCATTCTGCGACGCGGTCCGGGCCAGGCCCGCGCGGTCACCTCGCTGCGCGGTGCTGAGCTTCGTGCCACGGCCACCACGGCGGTCGCTGAGCCACTGCTGGAGGGCGTCGGCGTCGTCCGGCAGCACCGGCACCACGACCTCTCGCGGCGGTCCGTCGTTCGCCACACCCGGAGTCGGGTCGGCGCTCGCCTGCATGAGCAGTGCGCCGTCGGCACCGGTCGACAGCCCGTCGTCGGCGTAGACACCCTGCACGATCTGCTCGACGAGGTCGCCCGTGCTGATGTCGAGCTCCTTGTCGACGACCCAGCCGCGGACACCACGGATGCGCCCGCCACGGACCGAGAACAGCTGCACGGCCGCGGCGAGCTCGTCCTCGGCGATGCCGAACAGGTCGAGGTCGACTGAGTCCTTGAGCACCACGGCGGACTTCTCGAGCACCGCTTCGAGCGCCTCGACCTGGTCGCGGAAGCGCGCGGCCTGCTCGTACTGCATGGCGTCCGCCGACGCGGCCATCCGCTGCCGGAGCTGGGTGATGACGCGGCGGTCGTAGCTGCCCATGAAGCGGACGAACTCCTCGACGAGCGCGCGGTGCTCCTCGATGGTCACGCGCTGCGAGCAGGGACCGCCGCACTTGCCGATCTGCCCGGGGAAGCAGGGCTTGCCGGTCTGCATGGCCCGCTTGTACGAGGACTCCGAGCAGGTGCGGATCGGGAAGACCTTGATCATCAGGTCGATCGTGTCGTGCACCGCCCAGATCTTCGGGTACGGGCCGAAGTACTTGGCGCCCTTGATCTTCCGGTTCCGGGTCACCATCACCCGGGGTGCCTCGTCCGCCATCGTGATCGCCATGTACGGGTAGGACTTGTCGTCCCGGAACTTGACGTTGAACGGCGGATCGAACTCCTTGATCCACGTGTACTCGAGCTGCAGCGCTTCGATCTCGGACCCGACGGTGGTCCACTCGACGCTCTTCGCCGTCAGGACCATCCGCCGGGTGCGTTCGTGCAGGGTCGGCAGCGGTGCGAAGTAGTTGCTCAGGCGGGCGCGGAGGTTCTTCGCCTTGCCGACGTAGAGCACCCGACCATTGCCGTCACGCCATCGGTAGACGCCCGGGTCGGTCGGGATCTCCCCCGCCTTCGGCCGCCAGGAGACGGTGTCGGCCACCTAGCGAGCCCCTGCCTTCTCTGCACCTGCTCGCCGTGCGCCGACCGACCGCTGCTTGCCCACGCGGGCGTCCTGCGCCTCGAGGATCTCGCGGAGGAAGACACCGGTGTGGCTCTCCGGGACGTCGGCGACGTGCTCCGGCGTGCCCGTCGCGAGCACCGTGCCACCACCGGAACCACCCTCGGGACCCATGTCGATGACCCAGTCGGCGGACTTGATGACGTCGAGGTTGTGCTCGATCGTGATGACGGTGTTGCCCTTGTCGACCAGCGACTGCAGCACGAGGAGGAGCTTCCGGACGTCCTCGAAGTGCAGACCCGTGGTCGGCTCGTCGAGCACGTACACGGTGCGGCCGTTCGAGCGACGCTGCAGCTCGGTCGCGAGCTTGACGCGCTGCGCCTCGCCACCCGACAGGGTCGTCGCGCTCTGCCCGAGTCGGACGTAGCCCAGGCCGACGTCGACCAGGGTCGCCATGTAGCGGTGGATCGCGGAGATCGGCTCGAAGAACTCGGCCGCCTCGCTGATCGGCATGTCCAGGACCTCGGAGATGCTCTTGCCCTTGTAGTGGACCTGCAGCGTCTCGCGGTTGTACCGGGCACCACCGCAGACCTCGCACGCGACGTAGACGTCGGGCAGGAAGTTCATCTCGATCTTGATCGTGCCGTCACCCGAGCAGTTCTCGCAGCGCCCGCCCTTGACGTTGAAGCTGAAGCGACCGGGCTGGTAGCCGCGGGTCTTCGCCTCTTGCGTCTCGGCGAAGAGCTGCCGGATGCGGTCGAAGACGCCGGTGTAGGTCGCCGGGTTCGAGCGCGGGGTGCGGCCGATCGGTGCCTGGTCGACGTGCACGACCTTGTCGAGCTGGTCCAGGCCCTTCACGCGCGTGTGCTTGCCGGCGATGTGCCGGGCACCGTTGAGCTGGTTGGCGAGCACCTTGTAGAGGATGTCGTTGACCAGGGTGGACTTGCCGGAACCGCTGACGCCGGTGACCGCCGTGAACACGCCGAGCGGGAAGTCGACGTCCACGTCCTTGAGGTTGTTCGCCCGGGCACCCTGCACGGTGATGACCCGCTTGCGGTTCACCTTGCGGCGCTCGGACGGCATCTCGATCGAGCGACGACCGGCCAGGTAGTCGCCCGTGATCGACTCGCGGTTCTCGATCATGTCGGCGTAGGAACCGGAGTGCACGACCTTGCCGCCGTTGACGCCGGCACCGGGTCCGATGTCGACGACCCAGTCGGCGGTACGGATGGTGTCCTCGTCGTGCTCGACGACGATGAGCGTGTTGCCGAGTTCCTTGAGCTTGACCAGGGTGTCGATCAGGCGGCGGTTGTCGCGCTGGTGCAGACCGATGCTCGGTTCGTCGAGGACGTAGAGCACCCCGGTCAGGCCGGAGCCGATCTGCGTCGCCAGACGGATGCGCTGCGCTTCACCGCCGGAGAGCCCACCGGCGCCACGCGCCAGGGTCAGGTAGTTGAGGCCGACCTCGAGCAGGAACTCGAGACGCGCCCGGATCTCGCGCAGGACCGCCGCGGCGATGTGCGCCTCGCGCTTGGTCAGGGCGATGTCCGCCATGAACGCGTAGGCCTCGTCGAGGGCCATGCTCGTGACGTCGGCGATGCTGCGACCGTCCACGGTCACACCGAGCACCTCGGGCTTGAGGCGGGTGCCGTCGCAGACCGGGCAGGGGACCTCGCGCAGGTAGCCCTGGAAGCGCTGTCGCTGCGAGTCGGTCTCGGCCTCGGCGAACTTGCGCTCGATGTAGGGCATGACGCCCTCGAACCCGCTCGTGTACCGCATCTCGCGGCCGAAGCGGTTCCGCCAGGACACCGAGACCTCGAAGTCCTTGCCGGTGAGGATCGCGGCCTGCACCGACGCGGGCAGCTGGCTCCACGGGGTGTCCATCCGGAAGCCGAGCTCCTTGCCGAGACCGGCGAGCAGCTTCTCGAAGTACGAGTACAGGCCGCTGGTACCGGTCCACGGCAGCAGCACGCCGTCCTTCAGGGAGGCCTCGGGGTCACCGAGCACCAGGTCGGGGTCGACCGACATCCGGGTACCGAGACCGGAGCACTCCGGGCAAGCGCCGAACGGGGCGTTGAACGAGAACGTCCGCGGCTCGATCTCGGTCAGGGCCAGCGGGTGGTTGTTCGGGCAGGACAGGTTCTCGGAGTACGTCCGGACCGCGCCGGGCCCCTCGTGGTCCACGAGGTCGATCGCCACGGTGCCGTCCGTCAGGCGCAGAGCCGTCTCGAGCGAGTCGGTCAGGCGTCCCAGGATGTCGTCGCTGGCGACCAGACGGTCGACGATGACGGAGATGTCGTGCTTGACCTGCTTCTTCAGCGTCGGCGGGCTGCTCAGCTGGATCCGCTCGCCGTCGACGATGGCGCGCGAGTAACCGGAGGCGGCGAGCTCCTGGAAGAGGTCGACGAACTCGCCCTTCTTCTTCGACACGATCGGCGCGAGCACCTGGAAGCGGGTGCCGCTCTCCTGCGTCATCAGCTGGTCGGCGATCTGCTGCACGCTCTGCTTGCTGATCACTTCACCGCAGACGGGGCAGTGCGGGATGCCGATGCGCGCCCAGAGCAGACGCATGTAGTCGTAGACCTCGGTGATGGTGCCCACCGTGGACCGCGGGTTGCGGTTCGTCGACTTCTGGTCGATCGACACCGCCGGCGACAGGCCCTCGATGAAGTCGACGTCGGGGCGGTCGACCTGGCCGAGGAACTGCCGGGCGTACGCCGACAGGGACTCGACGTAGCGCCGCTGGCCCTCGGCGAAGATCGTGTCGAACGCCAGCGAGGACTTGCCCGAGCCGGACAGCCCGGTGAACACGACGAGCGAGTCACGTGGGATCTCGAGGTCGACGTCCCGGAGGTTGTGGACGCGCGCGCCACGGACGCTGAGCGTCGACGTGTCGTGCGGGGCCGTCCCGCCGGGCAGGTGCAGGTCCGACGGCTCGTCGAAGTCGTCCGGGCCGGACGTGGCGGTTCCGCGGTCAGAGGTGATGGTCATCGCAGACGATTCTACGAAGCCGGTCCGACAAACGCCCGCCGAGTCGGCTCAGTCGAGTGCGTCCAGAGCGAACGTGACGCCGGAGGCACGCTCGCTGGCGGTCCAGAGCCGCGCCGCCTCGAGCCGGTCGTGCGCCCGCGGTTCCGCCGGCACCACCGTGGCACGGCCGCGGAGCTGGAACCAGCCGTCCGGCCCCCAGTACTCGCCGGAGCGGACGCCGTCGGCGACCGAGGCGTGCACGAGCGGGACCGCGCCGGCGTCCTTCCCCTGGGCGATCAACCGCTGAGCGGGCCCGATCCACGACGGGTCGGACCGCGAGGGTTCGGATTGCGACCGCTCGGAGCGCGATGGCTGGGGACCCGACTGCGCTCCCGCCGCCTGCGTCAGCGAGTCGAGCGCGAGCCCCGGGTGCGCGACGACGCTCGACACGGCGGACCCGGCGTCCGCCAGACGCTGGGCGAGCTCGAACCCGAACAGCATCACCGCGAGCTTGCTCCGCGCGTACTGCCGGTAGCCGTTGTAGTACCCCGCACCGAGCGGGTCGTGGCGGTCGAGGGTCGCCCAGCGGTGGGAGATCGAGCCGAGGTGGACGACCCGCCCACCGGTGGCCTGCAGCAACGGCAGCACCAGGCCGGTCCAGGCGAAGTGGCCGAGGTGGTTCGTGCCGATCTGCAGCTCGTGGCCCTGCGCGGTGGACTGCCGCTCGCGCGACCCGACCACCCCGGCGTTGTTGAGGACGGCGTGCACGGGCCCCATCGTGGCCAGGGTGTCGGCCGCCGCACGGACCGAGTCGAGGTCGGCCAGGTCGAGGTGGACGTGCTCGAGCACCGCGTCGAGGACCACGGAGCGGATGCGGCGCTCGGCTGCCACGGCCTTCTCGGGGTTGCGGGTCGCCAGGACCACCCGGTGCCCGGCTGCGGCGAGCTGCTGGGCGGCCTGGTACCCGAGACCGGCGCTGGCGCCCGTGACGACGACGGTCCGCCGACCGGCACCAGTGCCGGGGTCAGACGACATGGCCGGCCGACTCCATCTGCCGCAGTGCCTTCTTCAGGTCCTGCACCTCGTCACGCAGTCGGGCCGCCAACTCGAACTTCAGTTCGGCCGCCGCCTGCAGCATCTGGTCGTTGAGGTCGGCGATCGTGGCCTCGAGCTGCGTCGCGCCCTCGCCGGCGATCCCCTCGCGGCGGAGCGACGGCGTCGGAGCGCGGCGGCCGTCACGGACACCACCCCCGCGGCGCTCGAGGAGTTCGCGGGTGTCGTCGCTCTCGCGGTTGAGGACCTCGGTGATGTCGGCGATCTTCTTGCGCAGCGGCTGCGGGTCGATGCCGTGCTCGAGGTTGTACGCCACCTGCTTCTCGCGGCGGCGGTCGGTCTCCTCGATGGCCTGCTTCATCGAGTCGGTCATCTTGTCGGCGTACATCAGGACCTGGCCCGACACGTTGCGCGCGGCACGACCGATGGTCTGGATGAGCGAGGTCGACGACCGGAGGAAGCCTTCCTTGTCGGCGTCGAGGATCGCGACGAGCGAGACCTCCGGCAGGTCGAGGCCTTCACGCAGCAGGTTGATGCCGATCAGCACGTCGTAGACGCCCTGGCGCAGCTCGGTGAGCAGCTCCACGCGCTTCAGGGTGTCGACGTCCGAGTGCAGGTAGCGCACCCGGACCCCGGCGTTGCCGAGGAAGTCGGTGAGCTCTTCGGCCATGCGCTTGGTCAGTGTGGTGACGAGCACGCGCTCGTTCTTCTCGGAGCGCTGCTTGATCTCCTCGAGCAGGTCGTCGATCTGGCCGTCGCTCGGCTTGATGATGATCTCGGGGTCGATGAGGCCCGTCGGGCGGATGATCTGCTCGACGACGCTGTCCGTGATGCCGAGCTCGTACTTGCCGGGCGTCGCCGACAGGAAGACCTTCTGCCCGACGCGGTCGAGGAACTCCTCCCACTTCAGCGGGCGGTTGTCCATCGCGCTCGGCAGCCGGAAGCCGTGCTCCACCAGGGTGCGCTTCCGGGAGGCGTCGCCCTCGTACATCGCACCGATCTGCGGCACCGTGACGTGCGACTCGTCGATGACCAGGAGGAAGTCCTCCGGGAAGTAGTCGATGAGGCAGTGCGGGGCTTCGCCGGGGCCGCGGCCCTCCATGTGGCGGGAGTAGTTCTCGATGCCCGAGCAGAAGCCGATCTGCTCCATCATCTCGATGTCGAAGGTGGTGCGCATCCGGAGCCGCTGGGCCTCGAGCAGCTTGCCCTGGCCCTCGAGCTCGGCGAGTCGCTCGGCCAGCTCGTGCTTGATCGAGGTGATCGCCCGGTGCATGACGTCGGTGTCCGCGACGTAGTGGGACGCCGGGAAGATCGAGACGGCGGGCAGGTCGTCGATGACGTTGCCGGTCAGCGGGTGCAGCGAGGACAGCGCTTCGATCTCGTCACCGAACATCTCGATGCGGATCGCGTGCTCTTCGTACATCGGGATGATCTCGAGCGTGTCGCCGCGGACCCGGAAGGTGCCGCGGGCGAAGTCGACGTCGTTGCGCTGGTACTGCATGCTGACGAACTTCCGCACGAGCTGGTCGCGGGAGATGTTCTGCCCGATGTGCAGCGCGACCGAGGCGTTCATGTACTGCTCGGGCGTGCCGAGGCCGTAGATGCAGGACACGGTCGACACCACGACGGTGTCACGGCGGCTGAGCAGGGAGTTCGTCGTCGAGTGCCGCAGACGCTCGACCTCGGCGTTGACGGACGAGTCCTTCTCGATGAAGGTGTCCGTCTGCGGGACGTAGGCCTCGGGCTGGTAGTAGTCGTAGTACGAGACGAAGTACTCGATGGCGTTGTTCGGCATCAGGCCGCGGAACTCGTTGGCGAGCTGCGCCGCCAGCGTCTTGTTGTGCGCGAGCACCAGCGTCGGCCGCTGCACCTGTTCGATCAGCCACGCGGTGGTCGCCGACTTGCCGGTACCGGTCGCACCGAGCAGCACGACGTCGGTCTCACCCGCGTTGATGCGCCCGGCGAGTTCGGCGATGGCCGCGGGCTGGTCCCCACTCGGCATGTACTCGCTGATGACCTCGAACGGTCGGATGGCACGCGTGGGCTCTACGGCAACTCCCATGGAGCCAACAGTAGGCGCGGCCGCTGACATCGGAGTGCTCTGCTCGCCCTCGGCGTACTGTCACCCGATAGCGGACGCAGAGACACCTGATCGGCACCGGTCGTAGCCTCCGAGCCGTTCAGCAACCCGACCGAAGAGGCCCCATGACCACGGCCCCCGCTGCAGCACCAGCGACGGGCACCCCGTTCCGCGGACGCATCCGCGGGCGGGTGCTCCTGCTCCTCTGCTGCATGTACGCCATCTCGTACATCGACCGTACGAACATCTCGACCGCCCTCCCCCACATCACCGACGAGTTCGGCCTCAGCGACACCGACGCCGGGTTCATCGTCTCGGCGTTCGCACTGCCGTACGCCCTGCTGCAGGTGTTCGGCGGCACCATCAGCGAACGCTTCGGCCCGCGCCGCGCACTGTTCGTCATCACCGTCGTCTGGGGTGTCGCGACGCTCTGGACCGGACTCGCCACGGGCTTCTGGACGCTCTTCGCGGCGCGGCTGCTGCTCGGCCTCAGCGAAGCCGCGGCGTTCCCCTCCGCCACCCAGGCGATGAGCCGCTGGATCCCCCGCGACCGCAACGGCTTCGCACAGGGTGTGGTCCACTCCGCCGCGCGGCTCGGCAACGCCCTCGCACCGCTCGTCGTCGCTTACTTCATCGCGATCAGCGGCTGGCGCCTGGCGTTCTTCGCCACCGCGGTGCTCTCCGTGGCCTGGGGCATCACCTGGTTCGTCCTGTTCCGCGACCGCCCCGAGGACGCCCGCGGGATCACGAAGGCCGAACTCGCCGAACTGCCACCGGTCGAGACCCGCGCCACCCGCCCGCCGGTGCCGTGGCGCGCCCTGGCGAGGCAGATCCTGCCGGTGTCCTTCGTCGACTTCGGGTACGGGTGGACCCTCTGGGTGTTCCTCACCTGGATCCCGACGTTCCTCAGCGACCAGTACGACCTCGAGATCAGCGCCTTCGCCTGGTTCACGACCGCCGTCCTCCTGGCCGGGGTCGTCGGCGACACGGTCGGCGGGCTGCTCAGCGACCGGATCATCCACCGCGGTGGCGACCCACGGCACGCACGACGCCTGGTCCTGGTGATCGGGCTCGGTGGGTCGCTGGTCTGCCTGCTCCCGCTCGTCGTCGTCGGGCAGAGCCTGACCGTCGCGACCGTGTCACTCGCC
This sequence comes from Curtobacterium sp. PsM8, assembly GCF_030433875.1. Classification (NCBI taxonomy): domain Bacteria; kingdom Bacillati; phylum Actinomycetota; class Actinomycetes; order Micrococcales; family Microbacteriaceae; genus Curtobacterium; species Curtobacterium sp. PsM8. The sequence goes on from NZ_JARUXD010000069.1 coordinate 14,860, forward strand.
CTGTCGTTCTTCTTCCTCGAGCTCTGCAACGCGAACCTGTGGGCGATCCCGATGGACGTCGCCCCGCAGTGGTCCGGCACGGCATCCGGGTTCATGAACACCGGGTTCGGCGTCGCCGGCGTCGTCTCCCCCATCGTGTTCGGCGTCCTCATCGACGCCTCCGGATGGCAGCTGCCGTTCGGGATCTCGTGCGCGCTGCTCGCGGGTGCCGCGGTGGTCGCGTGGGTCATGAAGCCGCAGCGCCTCACCGTGACCGACGGCGTGCTCGAGGTGGGCGTCCCCGCGGTCGAGCGCGACGCCACGCAGTAGCGTCCGGCGGTCACCGATCCGTGGGCCCCCGGGCGGGGCCCGCCGGCGGGGGGCGCCGCCCCCCGCGGGCCCCCCCCCCCCCCGCCCGGGGCCCCCCCCGCCGGCGCCCCCCGCCACCGCCGGCCGGGGCGCCCGGGGCCCCCCCCCCCCGGGGCCGCCCGTCAGTCGTCCGCGTCCTGGGTCAGGTCGCTGGATCGAACCGGTACATCCACGCCGCCGGTCCCACGCGCGCTCGGCGTGCCGCCAACGCAGCGCCGGGCAGGACCAGCCGATCGCGGAGCGCCGACCCCACCACGCCGAGTGTCTTGCTCTTGTCCAGCAGCTCCCCCTGCCGTGTGATGGCATCGACACGGCGGCTCCGCAGCTCCTGCATCCGTATCGCGAGGGTCGTCGCCGGGGTCCCACCGGCGACCAGTGAACCGAGGACGACGGCGTCCTCGAGCGCCAGGGAAGCACCTTGCCCGGCGGTCGGTGGGATCGCGTGCGCCGCGTCCCCGATCAGGACCACCCGTCCGCGCCCCCACCGCACCGGACGCGGGGTGGTCCGGGACGCCCACACGTCGACGGTCCGCGACCCCGCCGACAGTGCCGCGAGCGGCAGGACGTCCCGCCCGACGAGCCGCGGGAGCTCCGCGACCCACTCCGGGCCGCTCCTGCCCACGGCGACGCGCACGCCCCCGGCCACCGTGCTGAGGTGTGGGTTCGCGAACCACATGACGGTCGACACGTCGACCCGCAGCGTGCTGACGAAACACTCCCTGCCGAACCGGAACTGCAGCGTTCCGGTGGTCCCGGCTTCGCTCTCGGTGAGTCCGCTGCCGGAGTACGTGCCGCCGATGCTGACGACCGGGGCCAGGACCTCCCGCGACGTCGCGTCGTCCGTCCCGGGCCCGTGGCCTCCGAAGGTGCGTCGGACGGCAGAGCCGACACCGTCCGCACCGATGACGACGTCCGCCGTGAAGCGCTCGGACGTCTCGGTGAGCACGCTCGCCCGGTTCCCCTCGTCGACGGCGCTCAGCACACGTGCTCCGGTGATGACCGTGATGCCTCGTCGTTGCGCCTCCGTGCGGAGCAGTCGGTAGAGATCGGCTCGGTCCAGCGAACGCGTCGTCACTCCGTCGTCCTGCAGCCCGAGCGGGAGGTCCGCGGTCAGACGCCCTCGCGGGTCGAACGTCTGCAGTCGCGGTGTCGGGACCCCGATCGCCGACACGGCTGCTCCGAGACCGAGTTCGCGCAACGCTGCGACTCCGTTGCTGGCGACCTGCAGCCACGATCCGACATCGTCCGCGAACCCGGCGGTGCGCTCCAGGACGGTCGGGTCGGCCCCGGCTCGATGCAGGGCGATGGCGGCAGCGAAGCCGGCGATCCCGCCCCCGACGATGACTGCCTGCATGCCGTGAACCCGTTCGTGTCGGTGAGGAATCAGTCGATCAGCCGTGATCGCGTCGTCTCACTGCGGCGGCCCGCACCACGACCTGCTCGATGCGTGACGCGGACGTCTCGGCAAGACGATCGTACGGCGACGCGGCGCCAGCTGCCCTGAGAAGCCGGGCAGTCGGCCGGCTACCGGACGCGTGCCATCATCTTCGACGGATCGTCGAGGGGCGCGAAGCCGAACTGGGCGTAGAGGCCGTGCGCATCGCCGGTCGAGAGCAGCGCGCGCGTGAGTCCGAGTGGTTCGAGGTCGTCGACCACTGCGGCGAGGAGCAACTTGCCGACTCCGCGCCCGCGGACCTGCGGGGCGACGAACACGTCGCAGAGCCACGCGAAGGTCACGCCGTCGGTCACCACTCGCGCGCAGGCGACCTGCTCGCCGGTCACGTCGTCGTGGACGCCGTAGTTGCGGGATGCGTCGATCGCAGCGTCCTGTGTCGCTCGCGATCGTCCCCGTGCCCAGTACGACTGCTCACTCAGCCATGCGTGCACCTGCGCCCGGTCGACCCGATCCGTCCCCGTCGAGGTGCTGTACCGCTCCGCCATGGACTTCACCGTACCGGCGAGTCCACGAGGCGATCAGCCCGCGACGTCGAAGACGACCACCCGCGCACTCCGCGCCCCGATGTGGTCCGCCACCGGCTGGTGCGCCGGGTGGGGCAGGTAGGCGTCCCGGGCGGCAGCATCCCGGAACCGGACGACGAGGGCCCAGTCGAAGCCGCCCTCGAGCCCCTCGGGGCTGACACTCGGCCCGGAGGTGACGGACACGACGCCGTCGATGGTCGGCAGGTGTTCGGCGACCAGGGCGCTCGCGCGTTCCGGCGCCGTGCCGTCCTCGCCGTCCCAGTCCACGAGCACCACGTGCACGATCTCGGTCATGGTCGTCCTCCCGTCGGGGTCGCGCACCGACGGCGGCGATCACCCCGAGCCTCCGCCGCCGTGCTGGGCGTACCCCGAACCGGTGCGGGGCTGGGTCGTCGCGGACACCCGGCGGCCTAGCGTCCAGGGCACACCACGACGAGAGGAAACACCATGGCAAGTGGAGTCGCAGCAGTCTGGGTCCCGGTCAGCGACATGGAGCGCGCCGTCGCGTTCTACCGCGACACGCTCGGTCTCACGGTGAAGGACCAGTCCGACGACTGGAGCGAGATCGACGCCGGCGGGCTGATGATCGGCCTCAACGGACGCGAGTCCGCCAGCCAGTCGAGCGACGGCGGCGCGGTCGTCTCGTTCCAGCCGGACGGCAGCATCGAGGACGAGGTGGCCTCGCTCAAGGAGCGCGGCGCGGACATCCAGGGCGAGATCAGCGAGCACCCGTGGGGGAAGATCATCCCCTTCAAGGACAGCGAGGGCAACGACCTGCAGCTGTACTCGCCGCCGCAGGGCTGACGACGGACCGGCCGTGCGGCGGCGCCCGGTCGGACCGCATGACGGGGGGGGCCGGGGCGGCGGGGGCGGGGGGGGCGCGCCGGGGGTGGGGCGGGGGGGGGGGCGCCGCCCCCCCCCCCCCCGGGG
>NZ_JARUXD010000006.1:0-82382 GCF_030433875.1 Curtobacterium sp. PsM8
GGGGGGGGCCCCCCCCCCCCCCCCCCCCGGGGGGGGGGGGGGGGCGCCCCCCCCCCCGCCCCCCCCCCCCCCTCGTCCCCCCCCCCCCTCAACGAGAACCCGTCAGCAGCAGCCCGTCAGCAGCACCCCGTCAGGAGCCCGCATGACCACCGTCACCCCCACCGCCGTGCCTACCGCCCCCGTCCCGCCCGCCGCACTCGAGGCGCTCCGCGCCGAACTCGTCGACCTGCTCGGCGAGCGCGGGGTCAGCACGGACCAGCGCACCCGCGAGCGCGCCTCGGTCGACGAAGCGACGATGAGCCCGATCCTCAGCGAGCAGCTGCCGCTCGGACTTGCCGACCTCGTCGCCTCCCCCGCGTCCGCCGACGAGATCGCGGCGACCCTGCACGCGGCCGTCCGACACGGCGTCCCCGTCACCACCCGCGGCAAGGGCACCGGCAACTACGGCCAGGGCATCCCGCTGCACGGCGGCCTGGTCCTCGACACCTCGCGGGCCCGCGCGGTCGTCGAGGTCGGCGACGGCTGGATCACCGCCGAGTCCGGCACCTCGATGGTCGCCCTCGAGCAGGCGGCAGCGGCAGCCGGCCAGCAGCTCTGGATGTACCCGTCCACCGCGCAGTCGACGATCGGCGGGTTCCTGTCCGGCGGCTCCGGCGGCACCGGGTCGATCGCGCACGGGTCGAACTGGCAGGGCTTCGTGACCGCGCTCGACATCGCGCTGCCCGGCGAGCCCGGCCTGCACCACGTCGAGGGCGACGCCGCCCAGCCCTTCGTGCACACCTACGGCACCGCCGGCGTCATCGCCCGCGCGACCGTCCGGCTCGAACCGCTGCAGGACTGGCGAGCCGTGTACGCGTCCTTCCCGAGCTTCGAGCAGGCCCTCGCGGCCGTCCGCACCCTGCGCGGCCTGGACCCGGTGCCGCGCCTGGTGAGCGCCGACCGGGCAGAGGTCGCGGCCACCCTGCCGACCGACGCCGCCATCGTCGCGGGCCGCGCGAGCCTCCGCGGCATCATCGACGCCGTCACGCTCGACGAGGCCCGCGACCTGATCGGCCTGGCCGGCGGCACGGTCGAGGACGTCCGCGAGGGACTGCAGCAGACCACGAAGGTGTCGATGCTGTCCTACAACCACCCGATCTGGTGGCTGAAGCGGAACACCCCCGACACCGAGTACTTCCACGTCGAGGTCGGCGGCGAGGCGCTGATCGACCGGATCGCCGAGGTCGAGGCCGTCTACCCGGGCGGGATGCTGCACATCGAGGCGGCACACGTCGGCCCGATCGGCATGCTCACCGCGCCCTACACCGGGGCGGAGGACGTCTACGCCGGCTACCCCGCGCTCCGCGACCTGGGCGTCCGGGTGCACAGCCCGCACCAGTACTACGTCGACCACGGGGTCGAGGAACTGCTCGCGCTGAAGCAGCAGACCGACCCGGACGGGCTGCTCAACCCGGGGCACGTCATCGACCCGGCTCTGGTGCACTCCGGCGGGTCCACGGCGTCCGCGCAGCCCGCCGTCCCCGGGTTCGGCAAGTGAGCGCGGGCACGACCGGCGCGCGGACCGGCACCCGCAAGCTCGCCGAGCTCTCCGGCCCGGCCGTCGCCGCAGGGTTCACCGCCGACACGATCGTCGTCCAGCCCACCGGCGCGATCGAACACCACGGCCCACATCTGCCGCTGCTGACCGACTTCCTGCTCGCCGACCACATCGGCGGCGCCGCGGTAGAACAGGCCGCAGCCGAGGGGCTCGACGTCTGGCAACTGCCCACCCTGGCGTTCACGAAGTCCGACGAGCACAGCTGGGCACCCGGCACGGTGTGGCTCGACGCCGACACGATGTTCGACACCGTGGTGCAGATCGGCCGGGCCGTCGCCCTGACCGGTGCCGGCACGCTCGTGTTCGCGAACGGACACGGTGGCAACGTGGCGCTGCTGCAGGTCGCGCTGCGCGAGATCCGGAAGCAGACCGGGCTCGGGACGTTCCTCATGCCGACCCTGGCCCGCGTGCCCGGGCCGGACGGCGAGGACGCCGACGAACGCGGCTTCGGCATCCACGGTGGGGCCGCCGAGACGTCGATGATCCTGCACCTGCGGCCGGACCTGGTCGACATGAGCCTCGCCGAACGGTGGGTGCCGGACCACCTGGCGGAGTTCGAGAAGATCGCGTTCAACGGCGGACCGGTGTCCTTCGGGTGGCTGTCCAACGACTTCGGGCCGGCCGGCGTCGTCGGGGACGCGAGTCGCGCCTCCCGCTCGTACGGGGCCGCGCTGTGGGAGCACTCGCTCGCCGAGGCGGTTGCATCCCTGCACGAGATCGCCCGGTTCGACCCCGCCGGACCGCGGTGACCGGCGCGGGGTCGGGCGCGGTTTCGGGCGCGGTGTCGGGCCCATCCGACCCGCTCGCGCTGGCCGCCTCGTGGCTGCCGGCGACCTGGTCGGGCGTCACCCCGACGATGACGCTCGCCACCATCGGCCTCGACGGCTACCCGTCGACCCGGACCGTCCTGCTGTCCGCGTTCGACGGGCAGCGGCTGCACTTCCACACCGACACCCGCAGCCGGAAGGCAGCCGAACTGGCGGCCGTGCCCCGGGCCTCCGTCACGATCCACTGGCCGGACGCGGCCCGGCAGCTGACCGTCACCGGGGACGTCGCCCCGGTCACCGACCAGGAGGCCCGGATCGCCTACGACGCGCGCTCCCGCTACCTGCAGGTGCTCGCCTGGATCAACGACACCGACCTGGCGGTCGCGCCCGAGGCGGACCGGCGGGTCCGGTGGGCGGCGTTCGAGCGGGAGCACGGTGACGCTCCGCTGTCGCCACCGCCGACCTGGGGCGGGTTCGCCCTGACGCCGCTGCGGATGCTGTTCTGGAGCGGGGCGGCGGACGGGCCGAGCAACCGGCTGGTGTACGAGCGGGACGCCGGCGTGGGCTGGCGGAGCGAGGTGTGGCCGGGCTGAACCCGGGACCGGACCGCCGTGGCCTCGGGTCGCTCGGCCTCGGGCCGCTCGGCCTCGGGCCGCTCGGCCTCGCGTGAGTGCCGCGTCAGTGACGCGTGAGCGGCGCGGGACACGATGATGTCCTCGACAGCAGGAGGAACCATGTCCAGTCTCGCCATCCCCAGCCGCGGCGGAGCGGAGGGGCTCCGATGAGCGTCCTGCTCGTCGTCCAGCTCGTGCTCGTGGGCCTGCTCGCCGGTGAGGAGTTCATCGTGCGATGGGGCGTCCAACCCGCGATGGCGACGCTGCCCGACCAGGTCCATCTCCGCACGCGGATCGCGCTGGTGAAGTCCCTCAAGGTCGTCGTCCCGATCCTGATGGTGCCGGCCGTCCTGGCATCCGTCGCCGTCCTCGTGCTGAGCGGCGCCGACGACGGCCTCGGTTGGCGGATCGCCGCGATGGTGGCCCTGGTGGTGTTCGTCCTGGCGTCGTTCCTCGGCACCGTCCCGATCAACATCCGCGTGAACGACTGGGACCCGGAACACCCGCCGGCCGACTGGAAGCGCGTCGTGCGGCGGTGGGAACGCATCGACGTCCTGCGGTCCACCGCTGCCGGCGTCGCGTTCGTGCTCTTCGTCGTCGCGCTCGTGCAGCTGCTGGGCTGAAGCGAGGCACGTCCGCGGTCCGGGTCGACGGCCGACCGACGTGGCCCGTCGTCGCGGAGGACACCGGGGTGGAACGACGAAAGCCCCGGAGATGATCTCCGGGGCTTCCGTCATGCTGTGCGCTCGAAGGGACTCGAACCCCCAACCTTCTGATCCGTAGTCAGATGCTCTATCCATTGAGCTACGAGCGCAGTGGCCCTTGCGAGCCGTGGAAGACTCTACAACAGCTCTCGGCGCAGCGCCAATCGAGCGCCCCAGCGTGCCGTACCCGGCGTGTCGCCGACCACGGCACGCGGTGCTCAGGCGATCGTCGGCTCCTGGTCGAACACCTCGGCGAGGAACACCTGCAGCGCCTGCCACGAGCGACGGTCGGCACGCTCCTGGTACTGCGCGCCGTGGTCCGGTGCGTCGGTGCCCGGGACGGCGAAGGCGTGCATGGCGTCCGCGTAGGTGACGACCTGCCAGTCGACGTGCGACACCCCACGCATCTCGTCCTGCCACGCGTGCACGGCCTCGTCCGGCACGACCGGGTCCGCACCGCCGGTGAGGACCAGGAGCTTCGCACGGATCTGGTCCGCGTCCGAGGGGTCGTGCGCGATGAGGCCACCGTGGAACGAGACGGCTCCGACCAGGTCGGCTCCCGTGCGGGCGAGTTCGAGCGCACCCGAGCCGCCGAAGCAGTAGCCCATCACGACGACCTTCGACGCGTCGACGTCCGGGTCGGCGAGCAGGCGGTCGAGTCCGGCGCGCAGGCGGGTGCGGAACAGGGCGTTGTCGCCGTAGAAACGACCGGCCACCTCGGCGGCGGTGTCGTCACCCGGGCGGATGCCTGCGCCGTAGACGTCGGCGCCGAAGGCCACGTAGCCCAGGCGCGCGAGCATCGTCACGCGTGCCTCGACGTGCTCGTTCACCCCGTGCCAGTCGTGGATGACGAGGACGGCCGGGCGCGGACCGGCGACGGCCGTGTCCTTCGCCAGGACCCCTTCGAGGTCGGTGCCCTCGGAGTCGTAGTGGACGGTCTCGACACGGATGTCGGCACCGGCGGGTTCGGGAACGGTCTGCAGGACGTCGTCTGTGGTGGTCACGTCTCCGAACGCTACGCCTGCCCGGGGGTCCCACCCCTGCGAGCGCTCCACGGCTGAGTCAGGCCCCGGCGGTCTCCATGACGGCAGTGCCTCGGAACTGATCGGCACAGACATGGCCGGGAGCGTTGATGCCCTCACGGCGAAGGACGACGACGATCGTCCGGAGCATGATCCTCAGGTCCAGCAGGAGTGAGAAGTTGTCGACGTACTCGATGTCAGAGCGGAGTCGATCCGGCCAGGGCAGTCCGTTCCTGCCACGCACTTGTGCAAGGCCAGTGAGTCCCGGGCGGACCTCGTACCGCCGACGTTCTTCCGGTGTGAAGAGCTCGAGGTACCGGGCAAGAGTCGGTCGAGGACCGACGAAGCTCATCTCCCCTCTGAGGATGTTCACCAGGCTCGGCAGCTCGTCGAGACTGGTCGACCGCAAGATCCTTCCGAAGTCGGTGAGTCGCTCCTCGTCGCTGACCAGTCCGCGCTCTTCGTCGACTTCGAGCATGGACCGGAACTTGAGGACTTCGAAGAGCTGCGTGTCGCGCCCGGGCCGCGACTGGCGGAAGATCACGGGCCGGCCGAGCTTCACCGCCACGAGCAGACCGACCGCGAGCATCACGGGGCTCGCGAGCGTCAGCCCGATGAGCGCGAGAACGATGTCGAGCAGCCGCTTGACACGCAGGCTGGCAGCACGGGACGTCGAGAGCATGATTGTGTCCTCCATTCGTATGCTAGACGTAATATATATGCGATCCAACAGTGGGTCAACTGTCGTGCCGTGACGTCAGGCGGAGCAGGGCCCGGTAGTGGGTCCGGTGACGTCGCCACATGGGCAGCTCAGCGAACGCGGCGACGTGTTCTCGTGCGTTCACCGTGGTGCGCTGACGACAACCCGGGTCGCGAAGCATCGAGCAGAGCGCTCCAGCAAGGGCTGCGGCATCTCCGATGGGGACGAGCAGCCCCGTCCGTCCGTGCTCGATCAGGTCGGTGGTGCCGGTCGCGGCACTCCCGACGACGGGGACGCCGGAAGCCATCGCCTCGAGGACCACAGTGGGGAGGCCCTCTCGGTAGGACGGCAGACAGAGCACGTCGAATGCGGCGATGTACCCGGACGCATCGGGGACTGCTCCGGACGAGTGCACCCAGCACTCGGCGAGCAACTCCTGAGTTCGGGCGGGGAGCTCGGCGATCCCCTCGTCCTCCCCGACGAGTGCAAGTTCGGCGTTCAACCCTTGGTCGCGGAGCATGGCGAGGGCATCCAGGAGCTCGATGATGCCCTTGTCGCGGGTGATCCGGCCGGCGAAACCGACGAGTGACACGCCGGGCGCGACGTTCATCTCAGCGCGGTGCTGCTGCCGGACGTGCTCCGCTCCGGCAGCGTGATGGCGGTCGAGGTCCATGCCGACGAATCCGCCTGGCCCGAGGACCCGCATGCGTCGAGTGTCGAGGCCGAGCTGAGCGGATCGCGTCAGCAAGCTCGCACTGACCGCGAGCACGGAAGACGACAGAGCGATCGTGACCCGCTCAGTCCCCAGCAGAAGCCTCCGACGAGCGCCTCGTACCGTCTCTACCCGGAGTCCGTGGAGAACGTAGACGCGGGCAGGGACCCTCGTCGCCCATGCTGCGACGGCTCCGAGCAACGAGGCTTTCGGGGTGCCGTAGACGGTCAATGCCGGACGGAGCCGCAGGAAGAGCAGGAGTAGGCGCAGCAGCGCCAGGAGGTCTGCAGCCGGGGACATCTCACGCCGCATGGGCACGGCCGTCGCAGCGACGCCTTCTCGTGCACTGACGGGGCCGAGTCGGCCGGAGTCTGCAGCGGCGATGTGCACCGGCCCCAGGTCCGATCCGTGCAGATCACGCAACATGCCACGCATGTGGAGATCGAGGCTGTAGTCGCTGGTGGTGAGGACGAGGACACCGCGGCGTCGCTTGTGTGGGGTCACGGGGACGTTCCTTCTCGAGACTGCACGGCGGGGACGCAGATCCCGTCCCCAGCGAGGTAGCGCGGTCGACGCATCCGCAGCGCGCGGGTCAGCTGCGCAGTGGTCCACAGGAAGTCGTCCACGAGTTGCAGGAGCGGGTTGCGCCCGATGTCCCGGGCGAGGGCTCGACGCGATGACCGGACGGCATCCGCAGCCGGTCCGAATGCCGGGGTGCGACGGCTGGACTGGCCGTCGTGCACGCGGTACGACACGAGTCGTTCGGGCAGGTTGGCGACCGCGCCCAATCGCGCCAAGCGCAGCCACAACTCGTAGTCCTGCATGCGCTCGCAGCGCAGGTCGTACCCCCCGACCATATCGAAAGCGGATCTGCGGAACACGACGCTGGAGTGCACGAAGGGGTTGCGTCGCGGGAGCACCGCCGCGACGTCGTCGATCGGGACTTCGTAGACGCCGATGTGATCACCTCGCGCATCGATGACGTCCGCTGCGGAACCGAGGAGCACCAGTTCGGGGCGCGCTCGGAAGACCGCGACCTGGCGAGCAAGCCGATCGCAGGCGGCGAGGTCATCGGCGTCCAACCGGGCGATCAGCGGCGCTGAAGCGACGGCGACTCCGGCGTTCAGTGCGGCCGGTGTCCCGACGTGGCGGGGAAGCGGGACCAGGCTGACTCGGTCGTCCTCCGGGATCGCCCCCTCGACGAGACGCACCCCGTCCAGCACCACGACGATCTGGGTCGTGGACAGCGTCTGTCGGAGCAGCGACGCCAACGCCTGGTTGAAGGCGTCGTCAAGGCGCACCGTCGGTACGACGACCGACACGTCGTACAGCCGGTGATGTTGCGGGCTCGCGCTCTGTCTGATCATGCATATCAGTATTGCAGAATATCGTTTGCTGACATACAGTCGATTCCGTGAGGATGGATGGTGCCCTGTGAGCAACACGACAAGTCGCCGAACCGACGACGTGGCGAGGCGTACGACGCATCTGCTCCTGGTGACCGCTCCGGGTGTCGCGGGACGCGCGGGTCAGTTCGCCGCGCTCGTCGCGTTGGCACTGCTCGTGGAGCCGTCGACGTACGGGCGCTTCGCGGTGCTGCAGATCGTCGTGATCGGTACCGCAAGTGTCCTCGGCTCGTCGACGGCCGCGACGGTGAACGGCGCCGCCGCCCGGGTACCGGGAGCACGCGAGCTGCCCCTGCACGCACTGTTCTGGGCGCTGCTCCGCGGCAAGCGTCGCGTGTTCTTGTCGGGCGCTGTCACTTCTGCGCTCATCGTCCCCACTGTGTTCACGCTGTTGAGCGGCGCACCACCGTCCTCGTCAGGGCTGCTGGCTTCCGCGCTGCTCGGCTTCCTCAGCGGCGCGATGCCGCTCGGTGATGCGCTCGTCGCGGCGACGTCCGGTCGTGGACAGTACTTGCGCGGCTCGGTCCTCGACGGCGCCCGGGCTCTCGTCGGGGCTGGTGGCGCGGTCGTCGGGACGGTGCAGTTCGGTGCCGTCGGCGGTGGTTACGGACTCATCGCGGCGGACGTGCTCCTGGTCGTGGGGGTACTGCTCCGTCGAGCGGTTGCCCCGACGGTCCCGGAGGTCACCATCCTCACGCCCCCCCGGGACGGACTCCTGGCGGGGGTCGTCGCGAACGTCGTCGGACAGGTCACCCAGTGGATCCTCTTGTTCGCCGTCCAGCTCGTCGGCGGACCGACCGCGCTGGGCGTCTACGGCGTCGCCAACCGGTTCGCGTCAGTGGTGACCTTGGCGCCGATCTCCTTCGGCAGGACCGTCATCGGTCAGCTCACCGACGACACAGCAGTCGAGCGGAGATGGACCGCACGGTCGTTCCTCGGCATGATCACGGCGATCTCGTCCGTTGCAGCGGCAGTGGCGTTCGCCGTGCTGCTCTTCGGTTTCCCGGCATTGACTGCTCGCTACGACGGCCTCGTGCCACTGACCGTCGTGCTGCTCAGCGGGACGGTCGCGCGCGCGGTGCTCATCGGCGTCGGCCACGTCTGCGTCGCTCGACGCCTGTGGCGCACGTGGGTGGTGGCGGACGTGACGTCGCTCATCGTGACGACCGTCGGCGTCATCGTCGTGTGGACTGTCGGCGCAGGCGTGCTGTGGGTGACGGCAGTGTTCCTCTTCAGCAACATCGCTGGGATCGCCGTGCGCACGACGAGCGCGTTCCGACCGGGCTCGGTCGACGTGACCGGAGCGCACCGGTGACCGCCGTGGCCCCGGCTCGAGGGTCGGCGATCACGACGCCCGCTCCAGCGGAGGTGATCGTCGCGAGCCGACGCGTCGTGGCGATCCTGCTGACGGCGGCCGTGAGCGTCGCGGTGCTCTTCGCCATGGCCGCTCCCGTGGTGCTGGGTGGGGATGACGCTCTCTTCACGCTCCCGGTCCTCGTGCACGGCGCGCTGCTCTGCGTCGCCATCGCGTGCACGCTGTCGCTCCGCACCGGACTGCGTGTCGATTCGTTCACGCTCTTCCTGGCCTGGGAGACCCTGCGCGGTTGCATCGCACCGGTGATCCTGATGTACGTGGGCGCCGGTTCTCGCTTCTACTACCGACTGGGGACCCCGTCCGACTCACGGAGCGTGTTGTTCCTCGGAAGCGTGTTCTTCGTCGTCGTCGTCGCCACTCGCGTGGCGCTCGCTGCCGGCATCCGTCGCCGCGCGGACCGTCCCGGCGGTGCGGATGGGCGCCTGTCCGCGCGATTCGACAGTGCACCATCGCTCCCGGTCAACATGCCGTTGACGGTCGGGCGAGTGACAGCATGGCCGTTGATCACGCTGGGCAGTGTCGGGCTGGTGCTGCGCTTCCCGACCCCGAGCGCGATCGCGATGTTCTTCTCCGGGAGCATCGAAGGTCTGCAGGGCAACGGGCAGTACTCCGACGGCCCGCTCTTGCTCGCGGCGAACTTCCTCCGGCCACTGCTCGTGCTCGGTCTGGTGATGTTGATCCGGAGCCGCCGGGAGCGTGGGCGACGGTGGTGGCCCCTGCTCCCCGTGACCGCGGTTGCGGCGCTGCTCGCGCTGGCCTCCTACGGGCTCAACCGCGGGACCGTCGCCTACTGCATCATCGCGATCACCTTGGTCTACTTCGAGAAGTCCGACCTTCGGCTGCGGCTGCGCGGGGCACTGACCACGGTGAGCGTCCTCGGGCTGTTCTTCACGCTCATCGGACAGCTCCGCTCCACGATCTGGAGACCGCGGACCGGCCTGGACAGCACCGGGCTCGATCTGGTCAGCGTCCTGCAGTCGGTGCTGCCGTACTCAGCGACTCCGGACCAGCTCAGTGCGGCGCTGCCGGCCGTGCGGCAGGCCGACCCGTTCGGCTGGCGCTCGTTCACCATGTCGCTCCTCTCCCCCATCCCAGGAGCTCCCGAAGCCGCACGGACCCAGTCGGGAACCGCGGTGTTCAACAACGTGATCTACCACTCCTTCATCGGGAAGGACCAACTCTTGCCGTCCTGGTTCGAGGGGTGGATCTCGTTCGGCACCATCGGACTGATCGCCGTCGGCATCGCTGTCGGTGTGCTCCTCGCTGCCGCGGACGCGATGCGGCACCGCGCGCAGTCCGAGATCGGCGCCTACGCGTCGACGATCTTCGCGTTGTGGATCCCGCAAGCAAGCGTCAACGCGATCGGTGTGGTGGAGCAGAACGTCATCTACTTCGTGCTCACGCCACTCGCCGTGACCACCTTCGCTCGCCTGTGGCCGGACCGGCACGCGGCAATCGGGCCCCTCCGGCACACCGAAGCTCCCCCTCGCCCCACTGACACACTTCGAAAGGTCCCGTCATGAAGGTCCTCGTCCTGTCCGGCATCTTCTCTCAAACCGCGGAGTACCGCGCGACGCACATGGCCGAGACCCCGGACAGCCTCCTCGTCGACGGCCTCGCAGCGGAAGGCGTCGACGTCACCGCTGCCGGCCCGTCGTTCCGTGGCGACTGGAGCAAGTACGACGTCATCCACCTCAACCACCTGACCAACGCCTGCCTCCGCGCGATCCTGCCGAACCACGGCACCCGCGGCCGGACGAAGATCGTCTTCACCCACCACGCGAGCGGATGGAAACCGTGGCGGTTCCGGATCGTGCGGAACCTCATCGAGCGCCGTTCCGACAGTGTGGTCGTCTTCACGGAGGACGAACGTCGGCGTCTCGGCGGTCGGGTACCGGACCCGAAGGTGGACACGATCTTCTACGGGCTGGCCGTTGAGCGGTTCCCCGTGACTCAGCGCTCCCGCCCCGACCCTGGCCAGCCGCTGGAACTGCTCTACGTCGGGCAGCTCGTCGAGTTCAAGCGCGTCCACCTCGCTCTGCACCTGCTGCGACGAATCATCGACAGCGGCCATCCGGCACGTCTCCGCATCATCTCCCACCGAGAGACCTTGCGGCCCGAACTGGACGCTCTCGCCGCGGCGCTCGGCCTGACGGATCACGTGGAACACCTCGGCACCCGAACACGAGACGAGATCGGCCCCGAGATGGCCAAGTCCCACTTCCTCGTACTGCCTTCCTACCGGGAGGGGCTCTCCACGGTCACCAGCGAAGCGGCGGTCTGTGGGCTGCCGACACTGCTTTTCGACGTCAGCGGCTCCGAGGACCAGGTACCGCAGGGCTGGGAGCGTCCGCACATCGACGACGTCGAGCGGTTCTACGAGCTCGCCCTCCGCCGCATCGAACGGTACGAGCAGTGCAGTGAGCAATGGGTGTCGAACGCGCCGATCGTGCGCGAGCGTCTCTCCGTGGAGCGGATGGTCCGACACCACATCGACCTCTACACGAGCCTGGTTCACGGCGACCGCGATCGAGATCCGGGATGACTTGTGATGCGCTGCAACACGAGATATATTGAATGCGAGATGTTCGACGACCCGAAAGATGCTTCCATGGACTTCGACAAGTTGATGCGGGCGCTCCGGAAGGGGTGGCTACTCATCATCGCCGGCGCGGCACTCGGCGCCTCGACCGGGGTGGCCATCAGTCTCCTCTCCACCCCCATGTACAAGGCGAGTACCGACGTCTACGTGTCGGTGAGTGGTTCGACGAACTCGTCTGAACTGGCACAGGGCGGCGACGCTGCAGAGCAGCGGGTGCAGTCGTTCGCGAACCTCGCAACGAAGCACCGCGTGCTGCAGCCGGTGGTCGATCGGCTGGGGCTGGAGATGTCTGCCGAGGAACTCGCAGAGAAGGTCTCCGCGCAGACGCCGATCGACAGCGTCATCGTGACCATCACGGTCGTGGACTCCTCTGCGGATCAGGCTGCGGCGATCGCGAACGCGACGGGCGAGAGCCTGGCTGAGGTGGTCACGAAGCAGCTGGAGGCGCCCTCCCGCGACGGCGCCAGTCCCTTCGAGCTCGAGACGGTGCAGCCCGCGATCCCGCCCGCTCGGCCGGCGTCGCCTCGCCTGACCGTCGATCTCACTGGCGGACTCGCCGTCGGACTCATGGTCGGCCTGGGATCAGCTGCGCTCCGTTCCGCCCTCGACACGCGTCTGGACGGCCGGGAATCCGTCGAGCGGGCCGCCGCCGCTCCGGCGCTCGGCGAGATCGCCTTCGATCGGTCGGCGAAGGACCGGCCACTCGTCGTACAGGACGACCCACGGAGCCCTCGATCCGAAGCGTTCCGTCGCCTTCGTACCAACCTGCAGTTCGTGGAGGTCGACAGCAAACGTCGCAGCTTCGTCGTGACGTCGTCTGTGCCGAGCGAAGGCAAGAGCACGACAGCTGCGAACCTCGCGCTCGCGTTGGCGGAGAACGACACGTCGATCGTCCTCGTCGATGGAGACCTCCGCCGTCCTCGTGTTGCCAGCCTGATGGGCCTGGAGGGTGGCGCTGGGATGACTGACGTGCTCATCGGCCGGATGGAGCTCGACGACGCGCTGCAGCCGTGCGGGAAGAAGGGTCTCGTCGTGCTCCCAGCTGGCCAGATCCCGCCCAACCCCACCGAGTTGGTGGCCAGCATCGCGATGGCAGCGGTCCTGCAAGACCTCGAGCAGCGCTTCGACGTGGTCCTGATCGATGCGCCCCCGCTGCTGCCGGTCACGGATGCGGCGATCCTGAGTCAGCTGAGCGGGGGCGCGATCCTGGTCGCCGCGGTGGGACGCACCACACGCAACCAACTGGAGACCGCCCGGGCCACGTTGCGCGATGCCGGGACGAAAGCCGTCGGGTCCGTCCTGACGATGGTGAAGAAGTCGCCGACGGCGGCCACGACGTACGACTACCAGACCGTCGAGACCGGACAACAGGAGACTCGATCGAGCCGTGGCGCTGCCCAGGCTCGCCTCCGCCCCCACCCCAGCGCCCGCTGACTCCTAGGAGTCGACGTTGTCCCAGTCCTCCGGCCCACCCGACCCGGCCGCGTACTCGTCGAGCGGGGCCTCACCGGAACGCCAGAGCTGCAGGAACGGCTCGACGACCTTCCACCCCTGCACGGCGCTGTCGCCACGGACGGACAGGGTCGCGTCGCCCTCGAGCACCCCGGCGAGGACCTCCCCGTAGGCACTGAGCCGGCCGGGGTTGAACGTCACCTCGAGCGCGGTGTGGTCGATCGTGTACGGGTCGCCCGGGCCGTTGACGTTGAGTTCGAGCTGCATCTCGTCCGGTGCGATCCAGATGCACAGACGGTCCGGCTTGTGCGCCCCGGTCAGGCCGTCGGGCACGTGCGGCGAGTCCTTGAACGTGATGAGGATCTCGCGGCGCTGCTTGCCGAGGGCCTTGCCGGAGCGCAGGGTGAACGGCACCCCGGCCCAGCGCCAGTTGGCGACCTCGAGCTTCAGCTGCGCCAGGGTCTCGGTGCCGAGCGACGGGTCCACCCCGTCCTCGTCAACGTACGACGGCATCGAGCGGTCCCCCACCGTGCCGGCCGTGTAGCGGGCGCGCTTGCCCGCCGTCAGCGGGTCCCCGCCCCACGGGCGGACCGCGCGGAGGACGAGCTCCTTCTGGGTCCGCAGGTCCTCGGCGTCGATCGACGCGGGCGCCTCCATCGCCACGACCGCCATCACCTGCAGCAGGTGGCTCTGGATCATGTCGACCAGGGCGCCGGCCTTGTCGTAGTAGCGGGCACGTCCCTCCAGTCCGAGGGTCTCGTCGTAGACGATGTCGACGCGCTCGACGTGCTGGGAGGACAGCAGGGGTTCGATGATGCGGTTCGCGAAGCGCAGGCCGAGCAGGTTGAGCACCGTGGAGCGTCCGAGGAAGTGGTCGACGCGGTGGATGCGCGACTCCGGCAGGAACGAGTGCAGCAGGTCGTTGAGGTGCTCAGCGCTCGCGGCGTCGGTGCCGAACGGCTTCTCGAGGGCCAGGCGCGTGTGCGCGGGGAGGTCCAGCTTCGCCAGCTGCTCGCAGCTCTTCTCGGTCACCGCGGGCGGCAGGGCGAAGTAGATGGCCGGGTCGAAGTGGCAGTCGCCGAGCAACGTCTTCAGGTCGTCCGGGGACGTGACGTCGGCCTTGCGGTACGACGATCCGTCGACCACGGCCTGGAGGCGCGGGGTCAGCGCCGTCTCGCCGGTCGCGCCCTCGTCCTCCTCGTTCTTCGACGCCTGAGCGTTCTCGAACGCCTCGTGCACGAGCTGCTTCCAGTCGGCGTCCGAGAGGTCCTCGACACCGGCGCCGACGAGCTGGATCTCCCAGTCCTCCTTGACGTCGAGGAGCGTCGCGAGGCCGGGCAGCAACAGCCGCTTGGACAGGTCGCCGCTGGCTCCGAGGATGAGCAGTGTGGTCTGGAGGCTCGCCATGCCCCAGACCGTACTCACCGGATCCCGAACGGGGCCGGTCCTCGGCGCTACGGTGGTGGCGGTGTCGACGCGCGGGAGCGTCGACACGGCGCGAGGGAGCACCATGACGACAGAGGGCAACGTCCACGCACCCGGTGTGGGGCAGCAGCTGGCCGGTCCACCACGGGCGACGACACCGCGGGGTGCACGACTCCGCGTCGCGGTCGTCGGCACGGGCATGATCGCCGCCGTGCACGTCCGGGCTGCGCGTGCCGCCGGTGCCGACGTGGTGGGGGTCCTCGGCCGGAACCGGGAGCGCTCCGAGCAGGTCGCCGAGCAGCTGGGCCTCGAGCACGGGTACGCCGACCTGGACGCGGTGATCGCCGACCGCCCGGACGTCGTGCACATCTGCACGCCCAACGACCAGCACCACCCGCAGGCCCTCGCGGTGATCCGCGCCGGCATCAACGTCGTGTGCGAGAAGCCCCTCGCGGTGTCCGCGGAGCAGGCCGACGAGCTCGAACGGGCCGCCGCCGAGGCCGGGGTCGTGGCGACCGTGCCCTTCGTCTACCGGTACCACCCGATGGTCCGCGAGATCCGCTCCCGCATCGCCGACGGGCAGCTCGGCCGGGTGCTCGCCGTGCACGGCCACTACCTGCAGGACTGGATGCTCGACTCCGACGCTTCTTCGTGGCGGGTCGACTCCGGCGCGGGCGGGCAGTCGCGGGCCTTCGCGGACATCGGCTCGCACTGGTGCGACCTGGTCGAGTTCGTCACCGGCGAGCAGTTCGACTCGGTCAGCGCCGTCACCGACATCGTGTACCCGACCCGTCCGGCAGCGTCGGGCCCCTCGTTCTCCGGCACCCCCGACCCGGACCCGATCGCCGACGCCGGCGAGCGCGCCGAGGTCACCACCGAGGACACCGCGGTCGCGACCTTCCGCACCGGCAGCGGCCGGATCGGCAACGTCGTCATCTCGCAGGTCTCCGCCGGCCGGAAGAACCGCCTGTGGTTCGAGGTGGACGGCATGCTCGGCTCCGCGGCCTTCGACCAGGAGCAGCCGGAGTCCGCCTGGTTCGGCAACGAGACCGGCGCGCAGATCGTCGTCCGCGACCCGTCCCAGGGCTCCCCCGACCAGCGGCGTCTGGCGGTCGTGCCGTCCGGTCATCCGCAGGGCTACGTCGACGCGTTCGCCGCGTTCGTCGCCGACACCTACACGGCCGTCACCACCGGCAGCGCGCCGGAGGGTCTGCCGACCTTCGCGGACGGCGCCCGGTCGGCACGCATCATCGACAGCGTGGTCGCCAGTGCCGGCGACCGCGCCTGGAGGGAGATCCGATGAAGCTCGGCATGTTGACGGCCTGTCTGCCGGGGTGGGACCTCGGCCGCATCGCGGACTTCGCGAGCGGTCAGGGCTACGAGCGGCTCGAGGTCGCCGTCTGGCCCGGCACCGGTGGCCGCGACTTCGAGGCGGCGCACCTGCCCGTGGCGACCCTCACCGACGAGGACGTCCAGGCGACGCGCGAGCTGCTCGACCGCACCGGGCTCGAGATCTCCGCGCTGGCGTACTACGAGAACAACCTGCACCAGGACCCGGCCCGCCGCGACGAGGTCCACACGCACCTCAAGCACGCGGTCGACGCTGCGCAGCGCCTCGGGGTCCCCTACGTCGGCACGTTCATCGGCCGCGACAACACCAAGAGCGTCCGCGAGAACATGGTCGAGGGCGACCGGGTCCTGCCGGAGCTGCTCGACTACGCCGGCGAGCGCGGGGTCCGCCTGATCATCGAGAACTGCGTGATGGAGGGGTGGCACCCGGACGGGTACCCGGGCAACATCGCGTACTCGCCGGAGCTCTGGGAGTGGGTCACCGGGCTCGGCTTCGGCCTGAACTGGGACCCGTCGCACCTGACCTGGATCGGCATCGACCCGGTCGAGACGATCCTGCCGTTCGCCGAGCACATCGTGCACGCGCAGGCGAAGGACCTCGAGCTGTTCCCGGAGCAGCGCAACCGGTACGGCTTCTTCGGCAAGGTCGACAAGGGCGACGACCCGTGGGACATGGGCTGGTGGCGGTTCCGCGTGCCCGGACGCGGGGTGGTCGACTGGCCGCACGTGGTCGACCGGCTGTACGAGGCCGGCTTCGACGGCACGCTGAGCGTCGAGCACGAGGACCCGCTCTGGGGCGGGGAGGACGACAAGGTGCTGGAGGGCCTCCGCATCGCGCACCGGACGCTCCGGCCACTCATCGCGGTCGATTGAGTCCGGACCCCGCGGTGCTGGGAATCCTGAGGAGGCTCCGGAGCACCCTGGAGACATGAGCCAGAACGTCAGCGAATTCGTCCTCGACCGCATCAAGGCTTGGGGCGTCACGCGCGTCTACGGCTACCCGGGTGACGGCATCGGAGAGTTCGACGGCGCCCTCGGCAAGGCCGACCGTGCCGGCGAGGGCGTCGAGTACATCCGCCCGACGCACGAGGAGATCGCGGCGCTCATGGCGACGGCGCACGCGAAGTTCACCGGTGAGGTCGGCGTCTGCATCGCCACGTCGAGCCCCGGCGCCTTCCACATGCTCAATGGCCTGTACGACGCGCAGATGGACAACCAGCCGGTCGTCGCGATCGTCGGGCAGCAGGGTCTGGCAGCCGTCGGCACGTTCACGCAGCAGGAGTCGAACCTGGAGCGGGTCTTCGCCGACGTCGCCTGCTACGTGCAGACCATCACGACGCCGGACGCCGCCGGGGTCGTCCTCGACACGGCGTTCCGCACCGCGATGCTCCGGAAGCAGCCGGCCGTGGTCGTGCTCCCCCACGACGTGCAGGCCATGCCCTGGTCCGAGCCCGGCGCGGAGCACTGGGTCTCCCGCTCGAGCGACGTCCCGGCCTCGACCCGGATCACGCCGCCGGCCGAGGACATCCGGAAGATGGCGGACATCATCAACGCCGGCGAGAAGGTCACCTTCCTGGTCGGCGCCGGAGCACGCGGTGCCACCGACCAGGTGCTCGCCGCGGCCGGCAAGGCCGGCGCCGGGATCATCACCGCGCTGCGCGGCAAGGACGTCGTGCCCTCCGACGTGCCGTTCCACACGCAGCAGGTCGGTCTGCTCGGGTCGCGCCCGAGCCTGACCCAGATCAAGGAGTGCGACACGATCGTGCTCCTGGGCACGAACTACCCGTACGGCGAGTACCTGCCGAAGGTCGGGCAGGCCCGCGGCATCCAGGTCGACATCAAGCCCGAGCAGCTGGGCCTGCGGTACCCGAACGAACTCAACATGTGGGGCGACGTCGGTGCCACGCTCGACGCCCTGCTGCCGCTGCTCGAGCAGAAGGACGACCTCGGCTGGCAGGAGCAGCTCGCCGACGAGATGCGCGAGTGGGAGGCCGAGATGGGCCGCCAGGCGGAGGTCGCGTACAGCGACGGGGTCAACCCGCGCCGGGTCATCCGCGCCGTGAACGACCGACTGCCCGAGGGCGTCACCGTCACCTGCGACGCCGGCACCACGGCGGACTGGTACGGCCACCACATCCGGCTGCGCCGCGGCATGCACGGCGACATGTCCGGCCGGCTGGCGACGATGCTCGCGGCGATGCCGTACGCCGTCACCGCCAAGTTCGCGTTCCCGGACCGCCCGGCGGTGTGCACGATCGGCGACGGCGCCTTCCAGATGCTCGGCATGAACGAGCTCATCACCGTGAAGAAGTACATGGACCGCTGGCAGGACAAGCAGCTGGTCATCGTCGTCATGCACAACGACGACCTGGGACAGGTCTCGTGGGAGATGCGCACCGAGGACGGCAACCCGATGTGGCGCGGCTCGCAGGACGTCGAGACGATGGACTACGCCGGGTACGCCGAACTGCTCGGCTTCCAGGGCATCGCGGTGCACAGCGACGACGAGGTGGACGCCGCCGTCGAGCGTGCCTTCGCGCACCAGGGCGTCACGCTCATCGACGCCTACGTCAGCCGGAGCGTCCCGCCGCTGCCGCCGCACATCACCGCCGAGTACGCGATGAACACCGCGAAGAGCCTGCTCAAGGGCGACCCGGTGGAGTTCGACGTCGTGAAGGACTCGGCGAAGGCGATGGCCGCCGAGGTCGTCGAGCGGGCGAAGGGTGCGTTCGGCCGCGACTGACCGGGCCCGTGGGGCAGCGGTGTCACGGCCAGTTGAACATCATGTGACGCCGCCGCCCGGAGTCTGGCGTGTCGCCTGTGGATCCTCGTAGGTTCGGCAGGTCGCGTCCCCCGTCCGGGGGCGGAACCACCACACCAGGAGTCCTCACACCGATGAGCCCGTCCCACACCCCCGAGACCACCAGGCGGAGGCGCGGCATCGTCGCCGGCACCGCCCTCGCCACCGCCGGGGTCCTCGTCGCCCTCGGCGCCCCGACCGCCGCCTCCGCCGCAGAGACGCCGGCCAACACCACGCCGGCCACCACCACGCCGGCCGCCGCCGCGGCCGCCGGTGACACGACGATCGACCTGTACGACGTCAACGACTTCCACGGTCGGATCACGCGGTCCATCTCGCAGACCGCGGGGAAGCCGACCCCCCGCGACGGTGACGCCGCCGGTGCGGCCACCCTCGCCGGTGCCCTCGACCAGCTCCGCGGACCGGACGCCTCGACGTCCGCCTTCGTCAGCTCGGGTGACAACATCGGCGGGTCGACGTTCGAGTCCTTCATCCAGCAGGACCAGCCGACCATCGACGTCCTCAACCAGATGGACCTCAGCGTCAGCGCGATCGGCAACCACGAGCTCGACAAGGGCCAGGACGACCTCCGGGACCGTGTGACCGGGCCGGACGGCGCCCGCAACGCCAAGTGGGACTACATCTCGGCCAACATCCTGGACAGCGCCACCGGCGAGCCTGCCTTCGACCCGTACTCGATCCAGGAGATCAGCGGGAAGCGCGTCGGGTTCATCGGTGCCACGGTCGACCTCGTCGAGCAGGGGCTCGTCAGCCCGGACGGCATCGCCGGACTCGAGATGGGCGACATCACCACCGAGGTCAACAGCGTCGCCGACGACCTGACCGACGGTGACGACACGAACGGGGAAGCAGACGTGCTCGTGCTCCTCGTGCACGACGGAGCGGAGTCCTCGGCTGCCGCCGACCTCGACAACGGCTCCGACTTCGCCCGAGCCGTGCACGGTGTCACGCCGAAGGTCTCGGCGATCCTGTCCGCGCACACCCACCAGACCTACGTGCACTCGGTCGTCCCCGACGGCGGCACGATCCCGCGTCCAGTGATCCAGACCGGCTCCTACGGGTTCAACCTCGGACACGTGCAGCTCACGGTCGCTGCCGACGGCACGGTCACCCCGAGCGTCGCCGAGAACGTCCGCCTCGTCGACGGCACCTTCACGCCGGACGCCGGCGTCCAGCAGACCGTCGACGCAGCGGTCGCCGAAGCGGACGTGCAGGGGGCGGTCGAACTCGGCTCCATCGACCGCGACATGCGGCGCGCCGTCCAGAGCGACGGCTCGGAGAACCGGGGTGGCGAGTCCACGCTCGGCAACTTCGTCGCCGAGGTCCAACGGGAAGCGACCGATCGACAGGGTTCGCAGATCGCGTTCATGAACTCGGGCGGACTCCGCGCGGACATGGCGGCAGGCCCGGTGACCTACAAGGAGGCGGCGGCGGTCCAGTCGTTCGCGAACACCCTGGTCGTCCTCGACCTGACGGGTGACCAGATCCGGCAGGCGCTCGAACAGCAGTGGCAGCCGTCGACCGCGTCCCGTCCGTTCCTCAAGCTTGGCGCCTCGGACGGCTTCGCGTACACGTACGACCCCCAGGCCGCCGCCGGCTCCCGCGTCACGTCGATGACGCTGGACGGCGAGGCGATCGGCGCGACGACCACCTACAAGGTGACCGTCAACTCGTTCCTCGCGGGCGGGGGCGACAACTTCGCGGCGTTCAAGCAGGCCGCCACGAAGCAGGACAGCGGCAAGGTCGACCTCGAGGCACAGGTCGAGTACTTCCGTGCCCACCCGGAGGTGACGGTGCCGGTCGACCAGCGGGCGATCGGCGTCCGCACGACGCCGGTCCCCGAGGGCGGCTTCCAGACCGGTGACGAGGTGACGGTCGACCTGTCCTCGCTGGTGTTCAGCAACGCCGGCGACCAGAGCGGCGACGTCTCGGTCTCGGCCGGGGACCAGGTGCTCGCCACGAGCCCGATCGACACCACGGTCGTCGACAAGACCGACGAGCAGGGTCGCGCCTCGCTGACCTTCACGGTCCCCGAGTCGGGCGTCGCCCAGCCGGCAGCGCCGTCGACCGCGTCGCGCCTGGCCGCCACGGCGGTCGAGACCTCGGACGAGCCGCTCGTCGTGGGACTGCCGAACGGGCAGCAGATCACGCTGGCCGTGACCATCCCCCTCGCGGTCGTCCCCGACCCCGGTACGGACCCGGGCACCGGTCCGGGTGACCCCACCGACGGCTCCGACCCGACGCCGACCCCCGTCCCCGGCGGTGGTGACGGCGGCTCCGGCGACGAGGGCTCCGGCGACGCCGGCCTCGGTGGCACCGGCACCGGTGTCGTGCCGATCAGCGGTGGCGGGATCGACACCGCCGACGGCGGGGACCTCGCCTACACGGGTGCCGAGCTCGCGGCACCGGCCCTCACGGCCGGGCTGCTGCTCCTCGCCGGGCTGACCGCACTGCTGGTGGTCCGCCGGAAGCGTGCCGCGCACGACGTGAGCGAGCGCTCGGAGGGCTGACGCGCCTCCCGGCTTCGCCGACCCTGACGGGCCCGTCCACCGACCGGTGGGCGGGCCCGTCGTGTGTGTGGCCTGCCGAACGCTCTCGCGGGCGGCAGGCCGGGAGGCCCGTGGCAGTTCGTCGGGGAGCCGCTCGCGGACAGCACGGTCGGTTTGCGCATGTCACCGCGGTACGCTGCACCCGTCGCCACGCGCGATGCGTCGCGCCGGGTCGCCGGACGGTGGTTCCGCCCGATCGGACCCCGCGACGCGGGTGTCCTCCGCCTCCAGGGAAACGGCGGAGGACACCCCTCTCACACCCGTCGATCGGCCGGTGTCAGCGGAAGAGCTGCTCGCCGATGTAGGAACCCTTGCGGGGTGCCGGCGGGACCGCGAAGACCGCCGACCCGATGTGCGCGATGTACTCGTTGAGCCGGTCCGACGCGCCGAGCTTCCGCTGCAGCCGGGTGAAGTGGTCCGGGTCGTTCATGTACGCCACGAACAGCAGCCCGGCGTCGAGCTGCCCGTACTGGTTGAGGCCGTCCGTGTAGTTGTAACCGCGGCGCAGGATCTTCACGCCACCGTTCGCCTCGTGTGCCGCGAGGGCGACGTGCGAGCGGGGGTCGATCGCGGGCTGGCCGTGGGCGGTCGCGTGGAAGTCCGGCGTGGTGTGCTCCTGCCCGCCGGAGAGCGGCGCGCCGCTGACCTTCGTCCGCCCGAACACCCGCTGCTGGTCGCTGACGACGTCGGCGTCCCAGATCTCCAGGTTCATCCGGATCTTCCGGACCACCTGGTAGGTGCCGCCGGCCATCCAGTCGGCGTCCTCGTCGAGCCACACGAAGCGGTCGTGCTCGGCGTCGGTCGTGATGTTGCGGGTGCCGTCCTTGAAGCCCATCAGGTTCCGCGGGGTCGCCTGGGTCGGCCCGGCCGAAGCCCGACCGAAGCCCAGGACGGTCCACTTGACGGTCGCGCTCCCCCGGGCCATCCGGGCCAGGTCGCGGACCGCGTGGTACGCCACCTGCGGGTCGTCGGCGCAGGCCTGCAGGGACAGGTCGCCGCCGGACAGGCCGGACTCGAAGCGGTCGCTCGGCAGGGACGGCAGCTCGGTCAGGTCCGCCGGACGCTTGCCGGCCAGGCCGAAGCGCTCGTCGAACACCCCGGGGCCGAGGCCGACCGTGACGGTGAGGGACGCGGGCCCGAGGTCGAGCGCCTCTCCGGTGTCCGCGCCGACGCCGTCACCGTGGGCGGGTTCGACGCTGCCGATGGTCTGGCCGGCCTGCAGCTGCGCGATCGCGGCCGACCAGCGGGCGAGCAGTACCTGCAGCTCGGTCGCGGTGCCGAGCGTCAGGTCGAACGTCATGAACACGCAGTGCCGCTGCGGATCGGTCCGGATGCCACCCTGAGGCGCACCGGCCGTCGTCGCGTAGAACGGGTGGCTGCGCGACATGTCGACCGACTCGTCGCCGTTCGCCGCCGCGGTGAACGGGTCGACCCCGCTCGCGACGGCGGACCCGGCGATGCCCGCGGCCGCGCCGACTCCGGCCCCGGCGACGGCCAGACCCGCGCCGAGCAGCCCCCGGCGGGAGACCCCGCGAGTGTCGTCCTCGGCGGTGTCCCGGTCGTTGCGGCCGCTCACGCCGTGGCGACCTTCTCGGCCAGGCGGGACAGCGGGTCCTGCAGCGCCTGGACCTGCTGCGAGATCGCGTTCGCGTGCGCCGCCTTGGCACTGGCGTCCCAGCTGTCGAAGCCGCCCAGGTCGTCGGCGTTCCGGAAGCCGTCCATGAGCGTGTTCGTGGCGTCGAACTGCTGGGCGATCTGCTTCGTCAGCGCCGGGTCGACCTTGGTCAGTCCGGGCTTGAGGTACGCGAAGGCCTGCCGGGAGCCCTCGACGTTGGCGGCGAGGTCGACGAGGTCGATGTGGCTGTAGGCCTCTTCCTCGCCGGTGATCTTGTTCGACTGGACCTCTTCGAGCAGTCCGGCGGCCCCGTTCGCCAGGTCCTCGGGCTTGTAGTCGAGCGTCGGGACGAGCTTCGCGAGCAGGTGCACGTTCGTGGCCAGGTCGTCGGCGTACCGCTTCGTGTCAGCGGTGATCGCACCGTTCGCGAACAGGTCGCGCTCGACGGCGTGGAAGCCGCTCCAGCCGACGGCCGGGTCGGCGTTCGAGGCGCGCATGTCGATGAGGTAGTCGAGGTTGCCGGCGTTGTCCGTCGCCTTGTGGCCCGCCTTCACGAAGCCGTCGACGTCGCTCTCGACGTGCTCGTAGTACGGCCGGGCGTTCGCGTAGTCGGTCTTCGCCGCCGCCAGGTCGCCGGCGTCGACGTCGGTCTTGAGCTTGTCGACCGCGGTCACCATGTCGGTGACCTGGCCGTCGACGTACTCGGCGTACCCCTTGGTGCCGTCCTGCAGCAGGCTCGCGGCGCTGCTGTTCGCGGTGGACTTGACGGACCCGGTGACGGTCAGGCCGGTGAGCTCGTGCTCCGCACCGGGGCAGTAGACCTGGTACTTCCCGCCGGTCAGCGTCGCGGTGAACGAGACGGGGTCGAGTCCCGGCGCCAGGTTCTCCTTCTCGCCGAGGATCCGCTGGTCCTGCAGCAGCTCGACCTCGGTGATGGCGGTCGACGACTCGTTCTTCACCGTGAAGGTCACGGGTCCGGCGCCGACCGTGCTGCTGCTCACGGCGCAGCGGTCGGAACCGTCGTTCGTCAGGGTGACGGTGACGCGGGCCACCTTGCCGGAGGTCTCGGTGGCGTCGCCCGAGGCGGTCCCGTTGCTCGCGCAGCCGGTGAGGGCGAGTGCCGCGACGGCGCCCAGCGCGCCGAGGGTGACGAGGCGCCCCCGCGTGGTCAGGGGTCGGACGGTGGTCGCTCTACCGAACGGCATCGGTGCTCCTTGCGGTCGCCGTGACGGGAGGGCCACGGGTGGGGGTGGTCGACGGGACGGTCGAGTCGGGCAGGCCGAGGCGACGGCGGTCCCGGAGGGCGAGCAGCACCTGTGCGGCGGCGGCGATGCCGAGCGCGAGGGGCAGCCAGCGGGTCCAGAGGGCGAGTTCCGCGGTGTGGGTCCGGTCCGCCGCCAGGGCGGCGGTCGTCCGGTCGACGGTGGCGCGCGGCACGGCCCAGACGGTGCGGTCGAGCGTGCTGGTCCGGGCGGTCGGGAGGCCTCCACCGGTCAGCGTGAGCACCGAGCGTTCCGCACGGCTCGCGTCCACCACGCCGCCGTCGACGCTCCACAGCGTCACGGTGTCGCGGGTCGCCCAGGAGGCCCGGTACGGCCCCGGCGCGCTGCTCGGCGATATGCCGACCGGGATCCGGCCGAACAGCTGGACGAGGTCGTCGAGCGTCAGGGTGGCGGGCTCGTCGGCGGCCGCTCCGTCCGCGGTGACGCGCCACCGGTCGGTCGTGGTGCCGGCGCGGGTGACGCGGCGGTGAGCCGATGCGGGGAGGGTGATCCGGGCCTCCCGGCCGGTGCTTCCGGAGCTGCTGCCGGTGCTGCTGCCGGCGACGCGCAGGGTGGCGGCGGACCCGGAGACCGTCGCGCTGACGGAACGGGCGTCGCCGGTGACCCGGGTGGTCGCGGGGACGTCGGTGTGCCCGGTCGGCACGGCGACGGCGAGCGCGAGGGCGGCGACCGCCAGTCCGGACGCGACCGCGATGCGGACGGCGGGGACGCGGACGGCGGACGGCTTCCACCGGCGGGGCCAGAGCGACAGGGCCAGGACGGGCACGACGTAGAGGACCCAGCCGAGGACCTCGATGACGCGCGGGTCCGGCGGGATGCCGAGCACGCCGGTGACGAGGGCGCCCTGCACCGACCCGTTCGGAGCGAGCCAGCTGAGGTCGACGGTGCGCTGCTGGCCGATCACGACCCAGCCGGCCTCGTGCGCGCGGCGGAGCACGGTCAGGACCAGGCCGCCGGCGACGAAGACCAGGAAGACGCCGGTGCCGGTGAAGAACTTCCCCAGGTCGAGCCGCACGCCGCCGGTGTAGATGCCGTAGCCGACGACGACCGCGCCGGCGATGCCGATCACCGCGCCGAGGGCGGCGAGACCGGTGTCGCTCGACGCCTGGAACGTGGCGAGGAGGAAGACCGACGTCTCGAAGCCCTCCTTGAGGACGGCGAGGAAGGCCATGCCGGCCAGCGCCCAGGCGGTGCCGCGGCCGAGGGCGGCGGATGCGCTGGCCTCGAGCTCCCGGCTGAGGTGGCGGGCGTGGGTCCGCATCCAGACGATCATCCCGGTGACGAAGACCACGGCGACGATGCCGATGAGGGCCTCCATCGCCTCCTGCTGCGCCTGCGGGAGCGCCTGCTCGACCGCCTGCAGCCCGAGCCCGACGGCGATGCTGAGGAGCACGGCGACGCCGACCCCGGTCCACATCGGGGCGAGGGGGACGCGGTTCCGTCGGAGGAACGCGGCGATGATCCCGACGATCAGGGTGGCTTCGAGGCCTTCGCGGAGACCGATGACGAGTGTGGCGAGCATGACGAAGGTGAGGCTAACCTAACCGGCGCGCGAACCGCCAGCCGGGGAGCCGTGCGCTTTGATGGTCTTCATGAACCTGCTGACCGTGGACGGCCTCGCCGCCGTGACGAACGTGCTCGACCTCGCCGGGGTCTTCGCGTCCGCACTGCTCGGTGGCGCGGTCGCCCGGTCGATGGACTTCGACCTGTTCGGCTTCCTGGTGGTGGGGTTCGTCTCGGGCCTCGGCGGCGGCATGCTCCGCGACGTCCTGCTGCAGAACGGCCCCCCGGTCGCCCTCACCGACCCGCTGTACGTGCCGGTCGCGGTGGCCGGGGCGCTGGTCGCCTTCTTCGTGTCGTTCTCCGAGCGCGGGTGGGACCGGCTGTTCACGTTCCTCGACGCCGCCGTCATCGGGTTCTGGGCCGTGGTCGGGGTCCAGCGCACGTTCGACGCCGGGCTCGAGTGGCCCGCCGCGATCATCATGGGCACCATCACCGCGGTCGGCGGCGGGGTCGGGCGGGACCTGCTGCTGCGACGCGTGCCGGCCGTGTTCGGCGGCAACGCCCTCTACGCCTCGGTCGCCGTCGCCGCGTCGGCCGTGATGGTCGGCGCCTCGGCCCTGGGGTCCCCGACGATCGGCATCGTCGCCGCCGTCGTGCTCTCGCTGCTGCTCCGCTGGGGCGCCGTCCGCTGGGGCTGGGGCCTGCCGAACGGCCGCAACTGGCAGCCGCAGTCCCAGCTCGCCTCGCTGCTCCGACGCGGCCGCGGGCGTGGGCGCACGCCGCGGCCGGTCCGTCCGGGTGCCGCGCGGTTGCTCCGTCCGGGTGCCTCCGGGCTCCTCCGCCGGCCCGGGCAGGACGCCGGTGCCGGTGGTCTGCACACCGGCAGCATCCGCCTCGACGGTCTGCACACCGGCGCGCTGCACCTCGACCAGGACGCACCGGATCCCGCGGACCGCCGCGAGGACTGACCGTCACGCTGTCCCCGGCGACCCCCAGCCCGTACACTCGAGACCGCCGGGTATCGACCCGGTTGCACTCCCCCGGACGACGGACCGACGTGACCCGAAGACGGCGGTCCAGCCGCGGGTGTGCAGGCACCATCCGTGCCGGCACGAGGGGCCACCGCTCCGCGCGTGATCAGACACGCGGTGCGGTCCCCCGGGCCTGCCGACGGGAGCACCGGTCACCACCCGACGAGCACCGCCGCAGCACCAGCTCCACCCGCACCAGCAGAGTCCCGGAACAGGATCCTCCGATGACCGACGCAAGCGACCCGGCAGACCCGGGCACACCGGAGGACCGCACCACGCCGGTCCCCCGCACTCCACGATCCGAGGTCCGGGAGCGTCTGCTCGCCGCCGGCTC
Organism: Curtobacterium sp. PsM8; assembly: GCF_030433875.1. Taxonomy (NCBI): domain Bacteria; kingdom Bacillati; phylum Actinomycetota; class Actinomycetes; order Micrococcales; family Microbacteriaceae; genus Curtobacterium; species Curtobacterium sp. PsM8. Next base: position 26,863 of record NZ_JARUXD010000006.1, read on the forward strand.
GCGGGTCTTCGCCGAACAGGGCGTGCACGAAGCCCGACTCGACGCCGTCGCCGCCGCCGCCGGCTTCAGCAAGGGCGCGGTCTACTCGAACTTCTCGTCGAAGGAGGACCTGCTCGCGCAGGTCATGCAGCGCGCGACGAACCGGGTGCTGCAGTCGCTGCAGGAGCTCATCCGCATCGACATCAGCGCCGCGGACGTCGGCGACGTCGTCCGGGCAGCGTTCGGACGACACGACCAGAGCGCCGAGTTCGCCCTGCTCTCCGAACTGCGGGCGTACGCCATCCGGCACCCGGAGTTCATGCCCGAGTTCATCCGCCAGCGGCGCACCCTGCAGGACGGCGTCCGCGAACTCGTGCACACCTGGTTCGCCGCGCACCCCGAGGTCGACCCCGGCATGCCGCTCGACACCTTCGCGACGATCCTGATCGCCACGAACTCCGGGATGGTGTTCGACGCACCCGCCCTGGACGGGATGAACCCGGGCGACGCCGTCGCGACGATGGTGGAGGCGGTGCTGCGGCCGCGCTGACCGGCGACGGCACCAGCGTGGCCGGGTCAGCCCGCCGCAGGCGCCGGCCGTCGGTCGGTCGGACGCCCGGCGGGCAGCAGGCTCGGCGGGAGCAGTCGGGACCGGAGCACGCGGCCACCGGAGACGGCGGCGTCCAACGCGGTGCGGGCCTCCTGGACGGACCGGAGGAGTGCCTGCGTGTCGGACCGGCCGTCGGCGGCGAACCGCTCGTGGTCGACGGCGTCCACGACGGATCCGAGGGCCGGCAGCACCGATGGCGGCACGACCGTCCGGAGCCGACCGAGATCGGCGCGAGCGGTCCGGGCGACCGCAGCCGCATCGCCGGGCGGAGCCGCCCCCGGCGTGAAGCCGTGGTCGGCGAGGTCGTCGAGCAGTTCCCGCCAGGCGGTGACGGCCGGCCGGCGTCCGGCGGCGACCCCGGCCAGTCGACGGTGTCGTCGCGCTGCACGGACCGAACCGGGCGCCACCAGGACCGCGAGGGCGACGAGCACACCGACCAGCACACCCCACGGGATGCTGCCGCCACCCGTGCTGCTGCCAGCCGCGGCCGCCGAGGTCGGCGTCGGAGTGGGCGTCGCCGAGGCCGACGCCGGCGCGGTCTCCCCCGGGGCCGGCAGCGGAGTCGCGGTCGGGACGGGTGCCGGCGTGGCGGACGCGGAGGGCTGCGGCTGCGCGGCCTGGTCGGAGTCCGGCGTCGGCTCGAACGACACCCAGCCGGCACCCCGGATGTACAGCTCCGGCCACGAGTGCAGCTGGCGGTTCGACACCGTGTACTGGCCGTCCTCGCGGCTCGCACCCGCGCGGTAGCCGACGGCGATGCGGGACGGGATGCCGAGCGTCCGGGCCATCACGGCCATCGCGGACGCGAAGTGCACGCAGTACCCGGAACGCTCCTGCAGGAACCGGGCGATGACGTCCATGCTGTCGCCGTCGTAGCCCTGCTCGACCGGGGCCGTCTCGGAGTAGGTGAACAGGCCGCTGCGGAACCACTGCTCGAGCGCCCGGGCCTGGGCGTAGTCGGTGGTCGCACCGGCGTCGACGCGGGCCGCGGTGGTGCGGATCACCGCCGGCAGGTCCTTCGGCAGCTCGGTGTCGGTGCGGAGCTGCGCCGGCGACGGGGCGACGAAGCCACGACCGTCGGCCTGGGACAGCCGGCCCGAGGCGGCGATGGCGTCGAGGTAGGCGTTCGCCGAGACCGAGGCGCCGTACGCCTCGTAGGTGGCACCGCGGCGGGTCGCCGGACCGGCGGAGCGCACGGTGTTGGCGTCGCCGGACCATCGCCACTGGGTGAGGTCGAGGTTCGTCGACTTCGACTCGACCGACATCGCCCCGGCGGGCAGCGGCAGGTAGTTGCTCGACAGCCCGGTGATCTGCACGGTGACGTCGCCGCGGTCCGCCAACCGCGGGTTCACGCCGTCGACCCGGCGGGACTGGTCCGCGGTGTCCGCGGTGGAGGCGTCGGTGACGGTCGGCACCCAGTCACCGGTCCCGAACTCGTCGAGGTCCGCGAGCTTGAGGTACTCGGGCTGCCCGTCGGAGGACCGGTAGCGGAACACCTCGAGCTCGTTCGGTCGGCGGAGGTCCTGGCCGAGTTCGAGCAGGGTCCCCGGGCGTCCCGGTTGGATCGGCGACTGGACCGCCCCGGTCACACCGGAGAGCCAGCCGGCGTTGATCGGCACCAGGACCGGCAGCCCGATCGCCACGACGAGCCCGATCGCACCGACCACGGCGGCCGGGAACACCCGTTGCACCGGCCGGACCGACGTCCAGAGCAGTGCGAGGAAGGCCAGCGCGGTGAACACGACCAGCCAGGCGGACGGGGCCTCGCCGGTGATGATGCCCGGCACCAGGAGGATCACGAGCGCGGGTGCGGCGGCGAGCGCGGCGGTCGGGGCCACGGCCGCCAGGAACAGCGAGGCGCCGGCGACCCAGGCGATCGCGACGGTCACGATCAGCCGGATCGAGTCCGTCTGCGGCAGCGGCGCCGGGTTGAGGCGGATCGCCGCGAGCGTCTGCCCGAGAGCACCGTTCCGGTCGAGCCACCCGAGCGGTGCGGTGTCGTTGAGGAGCGCGGCGGCGCAGGAGCCGAGCACGAGCGTCGCGACGAGCGCCACGAACCGGACGCCCCGCGGGCGGGTCCGGACGGCCAGCAGGACCGCGACGAGCACGGCCGTGAAGACCGCGCCGGACAGCCACCACGAGATGCCCTGGACGAGTGGGCGCATCGCGAGCGCGGCGACGAGGACAGGGAGCGGGGCGAGGGCGACGACCCAGGCACCGGGGGTGTCCGGGCTGCGGTCGTCGCGGTCGAGCACCTGGCGGACGTCGACGTGCTCGCGCTGCCGAGCCGGGCTGGTGGCGGTCATCGGGTGTGTCCGCTCGGGCTGGTGGCCGTCATCGGCTGTGTCCGCTCATGGTCGTGCCGGGCACCGGCACCACGAGCACGCGCCACCCGGCACGACCCATGATCCCGCGCACGACGGGGTCCGGGGCGACGACGGTGACGAGCACACCGCGGCTCGACCCGTTCGTCGTCGAGACGAGTTCGGCGGCCTCCTCCGGGCTGCAGTGCCCGGTCACGACGGCGGTCATGCCGTGCACGTCCCGGCCGCGGACACCGTGCAGGACGTCAGTCAGTTCCCGGGCATCGGACCGCGCCTGGACGTCGGCGAGACCCACGAGCACCTCGGACAGCCCGCCGGCGTCCCCGCTGTGCCGGACGTCGCCGCCGGGTCCGTCGCTGACGAGCGCGACCCGGGAGGTCCGTGCCGACAGTGCCCGGGCGACGCTCGCCGCCACCACGACCGCGTGCTCGAAGGCCTGGTCGCCGCCGAGGTCGGACAGTTCGGACAGGTCGTCGCGGCCGAGCTGCTGGTACGACGAGCGGCGGACGTCCAGGGCGACCACGGCCTCCGGCGGCTGCGCCTGCGTGGTCTGGCGGACGTGCAGGACGCCGCGTTTCGCGCTCTGCCCCCAGTGCACCCGGCGGATGGGGTCGCCCGGCCGGTAGGGGCGGAGCTCGCTGTCGTCGGCGGATCCGCCCTGACCGACCCGGCCCTCGTCGGCGGAGACCGCGCCGGCGAGCGCCCCGGTGTCGAGTGCGGAGAGCGGGGTCGTGCCGGGGACCACGACGACCTCCTCGGCCGGCACCACCGGTCGGTCGATGCGGAGCAGCCCGAACGGGTCCTCGACGCGGACGGTGACCGGGCCGACGAACGCCCGCCCACGCTGGATCGCGAGTGCCTCGACGTCGAGCACCGCCGGCGGGGTGCCGGGTCCGATGGTGACGAGCGACGCGGCCTCGTTGGTGCTCACGAAGAGGTCGTCGAGCTGCTCGCGGACGAGCAGCGTCGAGCGCGGCGCGAACCGCACCTCCGACCCGCGGATCGTGACCCGTTCCCGGTAGACCTCGCCCACCTGCACCATCGCGCGCGGTGCCGACCGGGAGGCGCGGAGCGGCGCCGCCACGGCCAGTGCGGTGACGACGCCGGAGACGACGAGCACCAGGAGCAGCAGCCCCGCGGAGACGGCGACGCTCATCGAGGCGACCAGGCCGCCGCCGACGAGGCCGAGACCGACCGCCAGGACGGTCCAGCCGCGGAGCGTCGGGCGGGGGAACGGGGTCCGGCGCAGCATGCCGAGCCCGCGACGTCCGACCCGGGACAGCACCGAGCCGGCCGCGCCCGCGCGCAGCGCGAACGGACGGACGGCGGGGCGCTGGTCGACCATCAGGAGCGGACGGGGGTCGCGGTGAACGGCACCGCGGTGTCGGAGACGATCCGGACGACGATCTCGCGGGCGGTGTCCTCCGCCGAACCGCCGAGGCCACGGGCCACCGGGACGAGTCGGTGGGCCAACACGACCGGGGACAGGACCGCGACGTCGTCCGGCGTGACGAACGGCCGGCCGAGCAGCGCCGCGTGCGCCCGGGCGGCCTGCGCCAGGTGCAGGGTCGCGCGCGGGCTGGCGCCGAGGAGCAGGTCGGGGTGCATCCGTGTCGCGCGGACGATCTCGACGATGTACGCCTCGACGTCCGGGGCGATGTGCACCGTGCGGACGGACGCGATCATCGCCCGGAGCGTGTCGACGTCGACGACCGGACGCAGGTCGGCGAGCGGGTCGTGGCCGCCGCGGGCCGCGAGCATCCGGCGCTCGGCACCGGGGCTCGGGTAGCCCATCGTGATGCGCGCCATGAACCGGTCGCGCTGCGCCTCCGGCAGGGGGTAGGTGCCCTCCATGTCGACGGGGTTCTGCGTCGCGACGATCATGAACGGGGACTCGAGGGGCCGGGTGACGCCGTCGACGGTGACCTGTGACTCCGCCATCGCCTCGAGCAGCGCCGACTGGGTCTTCGGGCTGGTGCGGTTGATCTCGTCGCCGATCACGACGTTCGCGAACACCGGCCCGGGTGAGAACCGGAAGGTGCCGGACGACTGGTCGTAGATGTTCACGCCGGTGACGTCCGAGGGCAGCATGTCCGAGGTGAACTGGATGCGGCTCACGGACCCGCCGACGGAGGCGCCGAGGGCCTTCGCGAGCACCGTCTTGCCGACGCCGGGGACGTCCTCGACGAGCAGGTGCCCCTCCGCCAGCATCACGGTGAGGGCCGTGCGGATGGCGTCGGACTTGCCGTCCACCACGGTCGCGACCGACGCCATGACGGCCGCCCCCGCGTCCTGGATCCGGTCGATCGGGACGGTGTGGTGGGTCAGCTCCGGCACGCAGTTCTCCTCGTCGCTGGGTCGATGTCCGGCGATGCTACAACGGCCGAGTGAGCACAACCGGAGGATGCGTCACCGAATGCGTCGTCCGGACGGGAGGCCCGGTGCCGCCTCCCGCTCAACGATCGGGCAGTGCCGACAGGTTGAGGGACCACATCGCGACGCCGTGCACGCCGAGGTCGCGAGCCAGGTCGCGTCGGGCGGCGTACGAGCGGTCGTCCGACCAGTGCAGCTGCCGCCCGTCCGCGAGCGTCGCCGACCACTCCCCCGTCCGGTCCGACCACTGCGCCCGGTCGCCCGCCAGGTGCGCGGCCCGGGCTGCCGGGATCGGTGCGGCATCCGCGCCGGGGCCCCAGGCGTAGCCGTAGCCGGCGACGCCGACGTCGATACGGTCCGCCGGCAGTCCCCCGTCGATCGCGGTCCGGATCGCCTTCCGTGCCCACGGCAGCGACCCGATCGTGCCGGCGTCGCTCCACGGCCCGTGTTGGTCGTAGGTCATCAGCACGGTCCGGTCCAGGTGCGGGGCGAGCCCGGCCAGGTCGTAGCCCCGCTCGCGGTACTCGGCCGGGTCGGTGGACGACATCATCGCGATGGACACCTCGGCGTCGTCCCCGAGCCGCTCGCGGACCGCCGTGCGGAGTGCCCGGGTGAAGGTGACCAGGTCGGCCTGGTCCTGGGAGCGCATCGACTCGAGGTCGATCTGCACGCCGTCGGTCCCCAGTTGTGCCGCCAGGTCGACCAGCTGCCCGACGACCCGGGCACGGTTGGTCGACGACGACAACAGGGCCGTTGCACCCTCGGGCGAGAAGTCCCCGATGGTCGAGGAGTAGTTGCTGAAGAGCACCTCCGTCCGGGCTCCGGCCTTCGCGGCCACCCCGACGAGTTCACCCACGTCGCCGGAAGTCGGGAGCAGGTGCGTGCCGTCGTCGGACAGTGCAGCGCCGTCGACGCCGATGACGTCCGCGCCGCGGTCGACCGCCGTCCGGACGCGATCGGCAGCGCCACCACCGGGTTCGACGTAGGCCTCGATGCCGCTACCGTCGGCGCGTGTGCTGCCCGTGCTGCAGCCGGCGAGCAGCAGGGCGGCGACTGCCACGGTCGCCGCGGCTGTCGTCATCCGTCGCATCACCCGATGACCGTAGCCGGTGCGCCGATCCCGGGCCTGGCCCGACCTCGTCGAAGCACCGCACGGCGGAACGACGAAACCCCGGCTCGCATGGCGCGAGACCGGGGTTTCGTGGAGTGCGGAGACGGAGGGATTTGAACCCTCGGTCCCCTAGAGGGGACTCCACCTTAGCAGGGTGGTGCACTCGGCCTGACTATGCGACGTCTCCAGGTGTTCGACCAAGAGCATACAGGAGGTCGGGCGGACTCTCGACCCGACTGGAGCACCGGGATCGGAGCCGCCGGTCCGCCCGGTCGAGGGGCGGCACCGACGGAGATCGACCGGTCCCCCGAAGTGGGGACGATGGGGGGTTGCCGTTGTGTACCCCGATGCATAGTCTCATCGTGACGTGGCATCACATTCCGAGGCGTCACACCCTCGTCGCCGCGACACAGCACCCAGCAAGAGCAGCAGACACAGCACCCAGCAAGAGCACCCAGACGTCGCTCCCCGTGGCCTGGGCCTGACGCCCCCGATCGTCAGCGCCCGCCCGGGGAGCGACTTCGTTCCGCGCCCCGCGCGAGGTCGCCCCCGGGTCATGCCGTCTCGACGGTCCGCAACCGTTCGGCGCTCCGGAACCGCTCCGGCAGCGCGATCAGCAGCTCGGACAGCTCGATCAGCCGAACGGCACACAGGTCAACGTCGTCGGCGAGCGCTGCCGTCCGCGCGGCCTTGAGGACCTGCATCCGCTTGGTCCAGTCGGCGGCGATGTCGATGCCGTTCGCACGGGCGATGTCGTCCGTGTGGAACACGTCGAGCACCGGCTGCTGCGACCGCAACCAGTCCGCACTGACGGGAGCCCCGGAGCGTCGGAGCACCCAGACCGCGAGCTCCACGAACGCGCCGGCTTCGGACAGGCAGTCGCGCAGGACAGCGGGGTCGAAGGGCTCGTCCGACCGCGCGCAGCTGGTCGGTGGGTCGACGAGCATCGACTGCGCGATCCGGGTGCGCTCGACCATCTGGCCGACCGTCCACGGGGCGATCACGACACCGACGTAGCGCTGGACGATGACCAGCCGCAGGGCCTCGAGCGGCACGAGGGCTTCGCGCACCGGCGTCCGCGACACCCGCATGTCGTCGGCCAGGGCGTCGAGTCGCAGGCGCTGTCCGCGGCGGTACTCACCGCAGAGGATGCTGCGCAGCATCCGCTCGAAGACCGCGTCGCGGAGCAGGTTCCGCGGCACCCCGAGCGGGTCGCTGGCGCTGGTCGTGTCGCTGTCGGCACGCAGGAGTCCGGTCATCAGGTCACCGTCGTGCACGGCGACTCCGATGACGGGATCCGTCGGCGGCTCGGTGGACAACCGTGTCGGCCTGTCGTCTGTGCAGGACAGCCTGCTGTCCTGTCGGGCGGGATGCCGCCGGTGGGGTGGTGTCGTGCATCGGATCCTCCGTGACCACGGCCCCGGGCGGGGCCGTGGTCACGAGGGTCACAGGATGCGACAGCCGCCGCTAAACATGTTGCATCAGGAGTTTCGCCCAGCGTCCGGTGCGCGTCCGGCGGTGGACGGGCCTCCCGTTCCGGAGCCGGGTCCGGAGTCCGCGCTGTCCTTGCCGGTCAGCACCGACAGGGGCTGCGTGATGTCCTCGAGCCCCTTCCGGGCGGCATCGACCCCGAAGACCAAGGCGACCACCGCGCCGATGATCATCACCGCCGACCCCAGCAGGTACCCCCAGAAGAGCGGTTCACGGTCCGAGCCGTCGCCGATGAAGGCGCCGTAGATGAGCGGGGCGATGGCACCGAAGACCTGGGCCAGCGCGAAGAAGTACGAGATCGCCTGCGACCGCAGCTCGAGCGGGAAGATCTCGCTGACGGTCAGGTAGGCACTCGAGGCTCCGGCCGAGGCGAAGAAGAACGAGATGCACCAGAACACGACCTGGACACCGGCGCTGATCGCGTCCGCCCGGAACAGGAACGCCGACGTCGCGAGCACGAGCCCGGACACCAGGTACGTCAGGAAGATCATCTGCCGCCGACCCCAGGTGTCGAAGAAACGACCGAGGATGATCGGGCCGAGCAGGTTCCCGATCGCGAACGGGAAGAAGTAGACCGACGTCTCGGCGGTCTTCAGCCCGAAGAAGTTCGTCAGGACCAGCGCGTAGGTGAAGAAGATCGCGTTGTAGAGGAAGGCCTGCGTGATCATCATCGTCGCGCCGACCAGGGTGCGGGTCGGGTACTGCTTGAGCAGCACGCGGGCGATGGTCAGGAACCCGACGTTGTCCATCGGGGTGACCGTCAGCGCCTTCGACTGCGGCACGGTCTCGAGCTTCCGGCCGGACTCCCTCTCGACCTCCGCCTCGATCCGGGCGACGGTGTCCTCGGCGTCCTGCTCCTTGCCGTGCGTCATCAGCCACCGCGGACTCTCCGGGATGTGCCGCCGCAGGAAGATGATCGCGATGCCGAGCACCGGGCCGAGGAAGAACCCGATCCGCCATCCGATGCTCTCGGAGAAGTGCGCCGTGTCGAGCAGGTAGATGTTCGCCGCGGCACCGAGGGCCGCACCGCCCCAGTAGGTGCCGTTGATCGCGATGTCGACGTGTCCGCGGTACTTCGCCGGGATGAGTTCGTCGATCGCGGAGTTGATCGCGGCGTACTCACCGCCGATGCCGAGACCGGCGACGAAGCGGAACACCGCCAGGAACCAGAAGTCCTGCGCGAGGCCCGCGACACCCGAGCCGATCAGGTAGATCGCGAGCGTCAGGATGAACAGCTTGCGACGACCGAGCTTGTCGGACAGCCGCCCGAAGACCAGGGCGCCGACGACCTGACCGACCAGGTAGATGCTGCCGAGGGACGCCACGTCCTGGTTGCTCAGGCCCAGGTCCGCCTTGAACCCGGCGTTGGACACGATCTGGATCTCGAGGCCGTCGAGGATCCAGGACACCCCCAGGCCGACCACGACGCTCCAGTGGAACCGGGTCCACGGCAGTCGGTCCATCCTCGCCGGGACCAGGCTCGTCACCGATCCGTCTCTCGTTCCGCTGGCGCTCGTCATGCGCATGCTCCTCCCGCGGCCTGCCCCTTCGGCTGCCGCAGAACCGGAACGTACGCCTCAGCCGCCGCTCAGGTCCACGGTCCGCGAGAACCGGCCCCGGAACCGGGGTGTGACGGACTGGAGGCGCGGGACCGGCCCGCCACGGGCCTCCAGTCAGTAGCGTGGTCGCGTGCCGCTGCAGAACTCGACCGACCGCATCCTCACGACCCACACGGGGTCCCTCCCCCGGACGCCGGAGCTGAGCGCGCTCCTGGTCGCCCGTGACCAGGGCAAGCCCTTCGACGAGCAGGCGCTCCGCGAGGAGACCGCCGCGGTCCTCGCGCGCACCGTCGACGCGCAGCTCGACGCCGGCATCGACGTGGTCAACGACGGCGAGGTCCCCCGCGTCGGCTTCTCGACGTACATCCGCGAGCGTCTGTCGGGGTTCGGCGGGACGGGGCACCGCAAGCCGACGCTCGACTCGGTGAAGTTCCCCGAGTACGCCGCGTTCCAGGCCCGTCAGATCGACGAGGGTGCCGAGTTCGCCCGCGTCTGGGACACCCCGGTCGCCCAGGGGCTGCTGCAGTACGACGAGGAGCGCGCCGGCATCCGCGAGGACCTCGACGGCTTCGCCCGCGAACTCGACCGGAACGCCGCTGCCGGACGTACCCCGGCCGGGACGTTCCTCTCGGCGGCGACGCCCGGGATCGTCTCGACCACGCTGCTGCTCGACGACGCGAACCCGCACTACGCCGACCACCGCGAGTACGTCTTCGCCCTCGCCGAGCAGCTCCGCGTCGAGTACGAGGAGATCGTCGCCCGTGGGCACGTCCTGCAGCTCGACGCCCCGGACCTGGCGATGGAACGGGTGATCCACTTCGGCGACGCCTCGCTCGACGAGTTCCTGGCGGCCGTCGACCTGCACGTCGACGCGCTCAACCACGCGCTGCGGAACATCCCGAAGGAGCAGACCCGGCTGCACGTCTGCTACGGCAACTGGCAGGGGCCGCACCAGGACGACGTCCCCGTCGACGTGCTGCTCCCGCACCTGTACCGGGCCGAGGTCGGGTCCTTCAGCATCCCGTTCGGCAACCCGCGGCACGCGCACGAGTTCCCGGCGTTCCGCGACCTGCCGCTGCCCGACGGCGCGGTCCTGGTGCCCGGGGTCATCGACGTGACGACGAACTACCTGGAGCACCCGCAGCTCGTCGCGAACCGCATCGTCGAGGCGGCGGAGGCCGTGGGCGACCCGACGCGCATCGTCGCCGGCACCGACTGCGGTCTCGCCACGTTCGCCAGCTACGAGTTCGTCGCGTCCGACGTCGCGTGGGCGAAGCTCGGCGCGCTCGTCGAGGGCGCCGAGATCGCGTCCCGCCGCTTGTTCGGCTGACGGGGCGCCGAGACGGGGGCGTCTGTTCGAGGCGCCTCCGACCCGCCGAGACACCGCCACATCCGGCGGAGTCTCGGCACTGACGCGGCGTCGACCGGAGACGGGGGCGTCTCGGCGCGGCCGTGCCGGACGGGAGGCGCGTGGCGGCGCCGCCCCGCGCCTCCCGTCCCGTTGCCGCCGTCGGTGGGCGGGCGTACCGTGGCGCCCGTGAACCGACCTGCAACCTCCACGGTCGGCGAGCTCCGCGCTGCTGGGCACGTCCAGAAGTCGGTCCGCGCCGAGATCCGCGACAACCTGCTCACCGCCCTCCGTGAGGGCCGCGACCCCTGGCCCGGCCTGCACGGCTTCCAGACCACCGTCATCCCGCAGCTCGAACGCGCCCTGATCGCCGGGCACGACGTCGTCCTGCTCGGTGAGCGCGGTCAGGGCAAGACCCGACTGCTCCGCACCCTGAACGGCCTGATGGACGAGTGGACACCGGTCATCACCGGCTCCGAACTCGGCGAGCACCCCTACGAACCGATCACGACGGCGAGCATCCGCCGGGCCCAGGAACTCGGCGACGCCCTGCCGATCTCGTGGGTGCACCGCGACGACCGCTACGTCGAGAAGCTCGCGACGCCGGACACCTCCGTCGCGGACCTGATCGGCGACGTCGACCCGATGAAGGTCGCCGAGGGCCGCAGCCTGGGCGACCCGGAGACCATCCACTTCGGCCTGATCCCCCGCGGCCACCGCGGCATCGTCGCGATCAACGAGCTGCCCGACCTGGCCGAACGCATCCAGGTCGCGATGCTCAACGTGATGGAGGAGCGCGACGTCCAGATCCGCGGGTACGTCCTGCGCCTGCCGCTCGACGTGCTCGTCGTCGCGAGTGCGAACCCGGAGGACTACACGAACCGCGGCCGGATCATCACCCCGCTGAAGGACCGCTTCGGCGCCGAGATCCGCACGCACTACCCGATCGAGCTCGCGGACGAGATCGCCGTCATCCGGCAAGAGGCGCAGCTGACGGCCGAGGTCCCGGACGCCCTCATCGAGATCCTCGCCCGGTTCACCCGGGCTCTCCGCGAGTCGAGCGCCGTCGACCAGCGCAGTGGTGTCAGCGCCCGCTTCTCGATCGCCGGCGCCGAGACGGTGTCCGCCGCAGCGGTTCACCGTGCGGCGCGCCAGGGTGAGTCCGACGCCGTCGCCCGTCCGATCGACCTCGAGACCGCCGTCGACGTCCTCGGCGGCAAGATCGAGTTCGAGTCCGGTGAAGAAGACCGTGCCGACGAGGTGCTCGAGCACCTGCTCCGCACCGCGACGGCCGAGACCGTCCGCTCGCGCTTCCGCGGACTGGACTTCGGGGTGCTCGTCGACGCGCTCGAGGGCGGCACGATGGTCACCACCGGCGAACAGGTCAGCGCGCGGGACTTCCTCGCCGGGCTGCCCTCCCTGGGCGAGTCCGACCTCTACGACCAGGTGTGCGAGCGCCTCGACGCGACGTCCGACGGCGAGCGTGCGGGCGCGATCGAACTCGCACTCGAGGGGCTGTTCCTCGCCCGCCGCATCAGCAAGGAGTCCGGCGGGGGCGAAGCAGCGTATGGGATGTGACCCGGTGCACAGCGACACCGACAGCGACACCGACGGGGTGACCCGTGGTTAGCCGCCCGAACCGTCGGCTGAGCCGCGACAGCCGGTACGGCAAGTACGACGGCGGCCCGGACCCCCTGGCGCCGCCCGCCGACCTGTCCGAGGCGCTCGACGCCATCGGCCAGGACGTGATGGCCGGCACCTCGCCCGAGCGGGCGATGCGGGAGTTCCTCCGTCGCGGGGGACGGTCGCAGCGCGGGCTCGACGACCTCGCCCGACTCGTCGCCGAGAAGCGTCGCGAGCTCACCAGCAAGAACAACCTCGACGGCACCCTGCAGGAGATCAAGCAGCTCCTCGACCAGGCCGTCCTGGCCGAACGCGGACAGCTCGCCCGCGACACGGCGATGGACGACGGCGACCGGGCACTGGCCGAACTGCAGCTCGACAGCCTGCCTGCCTCGCCCGCCGCCGCGGTCAGCGAACTGAACGGCTACGACTGGAAGAGCCCGACGGCCCGCCAGAAGTACGAGCAGATCAAGGACCTGCTCGGCCGCGAGATGCTCGACCAGCGGTTCGCGGGCATGAAGCAGGCGCTCGAGAACGCCACCGACGACGACCGGGCCGCGGTCGCGCAGATGATGCAGGACCTCAACGAACTGCTCGACGCCCACCGTCGGGGCGAGGACAGCCAGGAGCAGTTCGACGAGTTCATGGCGAAGCACGGCGACCAGTTCCCGTCGAACCCGCAGAACGTCGATGAACTGCTCGATGACCTGGCGTCCCGCGCCGCCGCCGCCCAGCGTATGCGGAACTCGATGACGCAGGAGCAGCGGGACGAACTCGATGCCCTGGCCGAGCAGGCGTTCGGCTCCCCCGCACTGATGGGGGCGCTGTCCCAGCTCGACGAGAACCTCCGTGCCCTCCGCCCCGGCGAGGACTGGGGCGGCTCCGAGGGCATGGACGGCGAGCAGGGACTCGGCCTCGGCGACGGCACCGGGGTGTTCCAGGACATCGCCGACCTCGACGCCCTGGCCGACCAGCTCGCCCAGGTCGGCCCCGGGTCCGAGCTCGACGACCTGGACCTCGACGCCCTCGCGCAGCAGCTCGGCGACCAGGCGGCCGTCGACGCCCGGACCCTGCAGCAGCTCGAGAAGGCGCTGCGGAACTCGGGCGCGATGCAACGCGGCACGGACGGGCAGCTCCGGCTGACCCCGAAGGCGATGCGCCAGCTCGGCAAGAGCCTGCTCAAGGACGTGGCCGAGCGGATGTCCGGTCGGCAGGGTGCACGGGACCTCCGCCGTGCCGGTGCCGCCGGGGACCGCTCCGGGTCGACCCGTCCGTGGGAGTTCGGCGACACCGAGCCCTGGGACGTCACCCGCTCGATCACGAACGCCCTCACCCGGACCGCCGGGGACGGACCCCGGACCGGCGCCGGCGTGCGGCTGCAGATCGAGGACGTCGAGGTGCAGGAGACCGAGGCCCGCACCCAGGCCGTCGTCGCCCTGCTCGTCGACACGTCGTTCTCGATGGCGATGGAGGACCGCTGGGTCCCGATGAAGCGCACGGCCCTCGCGCTGCACACGCTCATCTCGACCCGGTTCCGCGGCGACGACCTGCAGCTCATCGCATTCGGTCGCGAGGCCGAGGTCATGGACGTCGAACAGCTCGTCGGCCTGGACGCGATGTGGGACAAGGGCACGAACCTGCACCACGCGCTGCTGCTGGCGAACCGGCACTTCCGGAAGCACCCGAACGCGCAGCCGGTGCTGCTCATCGTCACGGACGGCGAGCCGACGTCGCACCTCGAGCCGAACGGGCAGGTGTACTTCAGCTACCCGCCGGACCCGGTGACGATCGCGCTGAGCGTCCGCGAGCTCGAGAACGCCCACCGTCTGGGTGCGAAGACGACGTTTTTCCGGCTCGGCGACGACCCGGGGCTCGCCCGGTTCGTGGACGGCATGGCCCGCCGCGTCGAGGGCACGGTCACGGCGCCGGAGAACGACGACCTCGGCGTCGCCGTGGTCGGCTCCTACCTCGGCGCCCGGCGCGGTTCCGGATCCGCCTTCGGCGGGTTCGGCGGCGGCGGCCCCGGCGACGACGGCCTGTGGGGCAGCCCCTTCACCCGCTTCGGCTGACCGCGCGGGCGGCACGGAACACCGGTGTTCGTCGAACACGCCGCGGCAAACGGGTGTTCGTCCGACGAACACCGGTGTCTAGCGGACGGGAGGCGCGCCTCCCGTCCGTCACGCAGGGTGGGTCAGCAGGCGGGCGGGGTCAGAAGACCGGCCACGGCACGGCCGGCCCGTAGCCGTCCGGCGGCGGGAACGTCGCGACCGCGGCCAGCGCGGCGCAGCGCCCGCGGAGGGCCGACAGCTCGTCGTCGGTGAGGTGCTCGCGCAGGGTCTCGCCGAGCGACCCGCGGAGCGCTTCGGACAGCCGCTGGAGCCCGGTCAGTTCGTCCTCGCTGAGCGGTTCGCCGATCCACCCCCAGAGCACCGTCCGGAGCTTGTGCTCCACGTGGAAGGTCAGGCCGTGGTCGACGCCGTACCGGTGCCCGTCGGCCATCGCCAGGACGTGGCCGCCCTTGCGGTCCGCGTTGTTCGTGACGACGTCGAAGACCGCCATCCGCCGGAGGGCGACCGAGTCCTCGTGCACCAGGGTCACGGCCTGGTCGTCCTCGTCCACGGCGTCGAGCACCTCGCGGACGGTGCCCTCGGCGACCGCGACGGCGGCGTCCTCGGCGGGGACCAGGTCGACGGCGTCCTGGTCGGAGTCGATGTCCTGCCACCGCTGCACCATGCCGGGGCCGAACGGGCCGTCGCCGATCCAGGTCTCGGGCACGACGTTCCACCCGAGCGCCTCGGACACCAGGTAGGCAGAGACCTCACGCCCGGCCAGCGTCCCGTCCGGGAAGTCCCACAGCGGCTTCTCGCCCTCGATCGGCTTGTAGACGACGTTCTCGCCGTCGAGCCGGGCGAGGAAGGTGGCGTTCGAGGCCTCGCGGATGCGTCCGGTGATCCGCAGCTCACCCGGCGCGCTGGGGACCGCGGCGCCGGCGACGTGAGGGCCGAGCGTCATCCGAGCTCGGGGAAGTCGGGCGGGCTCGGTCGTCCGGCGGCGATGACCTCCCGCGTGCGCTCGACGAAGGCGCGGGCGCTGCCGACCGGGATCTTCACCTGCAGCAGTTCGCTCGGCTCGGACAGCTCGACGACCGCCTCGACCTCGTCGCCGTCGCCGGTCGGCTCGGTGATCACCTCGACGTCGTCCTCGATCGGGTACGCCTCGATGACGACCTGCGCGGTGGCGGGGTCGAAGCCCAGGCTCAGGGCGCCGGCGCGGAACTCGGGCTCGACGGGTTGGTCGAGCGGTTCGCCGTCGCGCAGTTCGGTGGGCGCGGAGTCCGGGACGCTGAAGCGGTTGTCCTCGACCGTGGCGACCTCGTCGAGGAGTTCGTCGATCTTGTCGGCCAGCACCGCCGACTGTTCCTTCTCGATGGCGACGCTGACGACACGGCGGCCGTCACGGGCCTGGATGTAGAACGACCGCTCGCCCGGGCGTCCGATCGTGCCGACGACGAGTCTGTCCGGCCAGTCGAAGCCGTGGACGATGGGGGGCATACCCGCATTGTAGGAGCGTGCGGCTCCGACCGTTCAGGGAGTGGTCGGGTCCGGACGCTCGGTGGACGACGGCGACGGCTCCTCGTGCCCGGCCCCGCCGCCGACGACCGCGTCCCCGCTCGGAGCCGCGGCCCGGGCGAGCCACGACAGGTCCCCCGACTCGGTGTTCGTGGCGACGACGTCCGGCCGGGCCTCGCCGTAGCGGACGATCGACACCGACGCCGGTCCGACCGAGATCCGCTGGAACAGGTCCAGGTGCATGCCGAGGGCGTCGGCCAGGACGGACTTGATGATGTCGCCGTGGCTCACCGCGACCCACACCGCGGCCGCGCCGTGCTCGGCCTCGATCTGCGCGTCCATCCGGCGGATCGCGGCGACCGCGCGGGACTGCATGGTCTGCATGGACTCGCCGCCGGGGAACACGACCGCGCTCGGGTTCGACTGCACCACCCGCCACAGGGGCTCGGTGGCGAGTTCGCTGATCTTGCGGTTCTGCCAGTCGCCGTAGTCCGCCTCGATGATGCCGCGCTCGACGAACTGCTGCGGGTCGCCCGGCTGGAACGCGGTGATCGCCCGTGCGGTCTGTCGGCAGCGCTCGAGCGGGCTCGAGACCACGGCGGCGAGGGGCACGGCGGCGATGCGCTCCGCGGTGGCGGCGGCCTGCCGCTTCCCGACGGAGTCGAGCGCGATCCCGGCGGTCCGGCCAGCGAGGAGTCCGTTCGCGTTCGCGGTGGTGCGTCCGTGCCGGACGAGGAGGACGGTCGCCATGAGGACGATCCTAGGCGTGCGTCCGGGTGCAGATTCCGGACACGATTGTGCCGACCCGGACGCGCGAGCGAAGATGCCCTGGTGCTGGTCTCCATCGTCTACATGAGCGTCGCGACGCACGAGTTCGGCGAGGACGAGCTCATGGAGATGCTCGCGGGTGCACGGCTGCGGAACGAGGCGCTCGGCGTCTCCGGCCTGCTCGTCGTCAAGGGCGGCCGGTTCATGCAGTTGCTCGAGGGTCCGGCGTGGAGCGTCGACGACCGGTTCGCCGCGATCGAGCGGGACCCCCGCCACCACACCGTCAAGTCGTTGATCCGCGAGGACATCGACCGCCGCCGGTTCGACGGCTGGTCGATGGCGTACCGGGGCCTCGACGACTCCGACATCGCGTCCGTCGAGGGCTTCAGCCCGTTCCTGTCCGGCACCCTCGACTTCCCGCGGTCGTTCGACCGGACGAGCGCCGCCTGGCTGCTCAAGTGGTTCCGGGACCGCGACCTCGTCGAGGACTGAGCGCACCGAGACCCGGCGCACCCACCTGTGCGTCTGTACCGTCGGCGTCATGCCGTTCTTCCGCTCCTCCGCCGCTGCCCCACCGACGACGCCACCGACCGAGCCGGTGACCGGGGTGCGCGCTGCCTGGTCGGACTCGTTCGGCCGTCTGGCGACCCGCTGCCTGCAGCTGATCATCCTCATCGTCATCGCCGCGGGCATCGTCTACGCCAGCCAGGTGCTCGGCGTCGTGACGATCCCGGTGCTCCTGGCGCTCATCATCGCCTCGGCCATGCACCCGGTCGTCTCGTGGCTGCGCCGGCACGGGTTCCCGTCGGTGTTCGCGACCCTGACGGTCCTGCTCGGTGTCCTGGTCGTCCTCGGCCTGCTCGGCTACCTCATCGTCGTCGCGGTCGAGAACCAGTGGTCGAGCCTGCAGAAGTCCGCCGTCGAGGGCTTCCAGCAGCTGCAGGACTTCAGCAAGACCCTGCCGTTCGCCATCTCCGACAAGCAGGTCGACGACGCGGTGAAGACCGCCACCGACTTCGTGACGAGCGCCAAGTTCGGCTCCGGTGCCCTGGCCGGCGCGTCCGCCACGGCGAACTTCCTCACCGGCCTGGTGCTGATGATCGTCGTGCTGTTCTTCTTCCTCAAGGACGGGCCCCGCATCTGGGAGTTCCTGCTCCGCCCCTTCACCGGCGCCTCGTACGACCGCGCCCGTCGTGTCGGTGACCGGGTCGTCTCCACCCTCGGTGGCTACGTCCGTGGCACCGCGACCGTCGCCGCGGTCGACGCGATCGGCATCGGCGTCGGCATCGCCATCGTCGGCGTCCCCCTCGCCCTGCCGCTCGCGGTCATCGTCTTCATCACCGCGTTCATCCCGATCGTCGGCGCCACCGCAGCCGGCATCCTCGCCGCGCTGGTCGCCCTCGTCGCCCTCGGTCCGGTGCCGGCGCTGATCGTCGTCGGCATCGTCGTGGTCGTCAACCAGCTCGAGGGCAACCTCCTGCAGCCGGTGCTGATGGGCAAGACCCTGCGCCTGCACGGCCTGGTGATCCTGGTCGGCCTGACCGCGGGCACCGTCCTCGCCGGCATCACCGGCGCGATCATCTCGGTGCCGCTGCTCGCCGCCGCCTGGGGTGCCATCAAGGTCTGGGACGGCCCGGACCTGGCCGCAGAACCGTGGCGGCAGAAGCGTTCCGAGGACGTCGAGCACCACGAGCGCGAGAACAAGCGGGCGAAGCGTCGCGAGAAGGCGCAGAAGGCCCGCGACAAGCGTCGCGAGGAGCAGGTCAAGGAACGCGCCAAGCGGGTCGCGAAGACCGACTGACGTCGACGACACGACCGGACTGGAGGCCCGGACCAGCCCACCGGGGCCGGTCCGGGCCTCCCGTCATGCGTCCGGCACCACGCTGGCGCGAGAGGTCGGTCCCGCGGCCGCAGGTCAGGCGAAGGCGCGGTCGACGACCGCCAGCAACCGGTCGCGGTGCGCCGGGACCACGCACGCTTGGGCGAGGACACGCCACATCGTCGCCACGGACGGCAGCAGGTCGACCCGCGCGGCACGGACGTCGGACACCAGCTGCACGCCGGTGAACCACGGGACGACGGTGGCGCCGAGGGCTTCCGGGGTCACCGTCGGGCCGACCTCGCCGGCGGCGACCGCCAGGCGGAAGACGTCGACCACGCTGGCGATCCACTGGTCGTAGAAGGACGACGTCGCGCCGGCGAAGACCCGGTTCTCGAGCGACAGCCGGATGCCGGCGCGGACGACCGGGTCGTCGAGCAGCAGGCCCGCGATCGTCCGCGAGGCCTCGACCAGCCCGCCGAGCGGCGACGGCCCGTCGTAGGTGACTGCCTCGAACGTGCGGGCGTTCTGCTCGTCGATCACGGCGAGGGCGATGGCCTGCTTGGTGCGGAAGTGGAAGTGGATGGCGCCCTGACTGACCTCGGCAGCCTTGGCGATGCCGGAGATGCTCGCGGCGCCGAAGCCCTGGCGGTCGAACTCGACGGCGGCGGCCTCGAGGATCGCGGTGCGGCGGTCCGGTCCGCGGCCGGGGACCGACGTCGGCGTGGTCATGGTCGTGCTTCCCCCGTGGTCCGTCCTGCAGGCCGTGCACAGAACGACCCGTACACTCCGCCGACAACCGTACCGCGGTCGGCGAGCCGCCTCATGCCCCCGATCTGGTGGCGTGTGGGCTCGGGATGCCCGACGGTTCGATCGCAGTCAGTCCGCGTCGATGGCGTTCTGTCGTTCGTCGCCGTTGTCGAAGAACCGCGACAGGTACGTCTCGGATGGAAGATCGGAGTCGCGCATGAGCGAGAACACCTCGGCGCCGTCCCCCGGAACGTCGAACATCCAGAACGCCTGCGCGAGTCCGAGGTACTCGACGTCCAGGCCCTCGACGTACTCGGCTGCTTCTGCCTCGGCCCGCTCCACCGCATGGTCGAAGTCGCGCGCGACGAGCGTGACCACGCGCTCTTCGTAGCGGTTCGAGCCATGCAGGTAGAGAGTCCGGACGCCGAACCAACTGGTGTCGTCCGCCGAGGTCACGTGACAGACACTAGCCGCTGTCACCGGCCGGGTGCCGTCTCGCGGGCGAGGGACGCGAGCATACCCAGCCGCTCGGCGCTCGCACTGCCTGGATCGGCGTAGTAGAGGACGAGGAGCAGCCCGTCGACCGGCAGTTTGTCCCGGTGCAGATGCAGCTCCCCCACGACCGGGTGGTCGACCGTCATCGATCCACCTTCGAGCACCCGGACGTCCTGCCGTGCCCAGAGCTGCCGGAAGCGTCCGCTGGCCAGCGACAACTCCCCCACGAGTTCGACGACCCGCTGGTCGTGGACCTCGTCGGCCACCGAGTGCCGGAAGGCTCCGACGAAGCTCGCGACGGCGCCTTCCCAGTCGCGGTGGAACACCTGTTCCTCCGGGTCGAGCAGCAGGGAACGGAGCCGGTTCTCGCCGACGCGGAGCCGGGGCGAGAACGCGGCCGCCAGGTCGTTCGTGGCGAGGACGTCGAACGCCCGGCCCTCGATGAACGCCGGGACCTCGAGCGCGGCCAGCAGGGCGTGCAGCCGAGCCGGGACCCGCTCCGCCGTGCGCCGGGGACGTGCACGTCGGACGGGTTCGGCGAGGTGCTGCAGGTGCGCGCGTTCGACGTCGTCCAGCATGAGCACCCGGGCGAGCGCGTCGAGGACCTGGGGTGACGGATGGGTGTCCCGCCCACGCTCCAGGCGGAGGTAGTAGTCGGTGCTGACGCCGGCGAGCATCGCGACCTCTTCACGGCGGAGGCCCGGCACGCGTCGCACCCCACCGACGGGAAGCCCGACCTGCTCCGGTGTGACGAGTCCACGCCGTGCCTGGAGGTACGCGCCGAGCGGGTTCGTCGGCGTCGCGGTCGGGTCCCCGTCGCGTGTCACGCCGCTGAGCCCGACCGTCCGGGCAGCGTCGCGAGAGCCCGGGAGCGCTGAATGACCAGGTCGTCGTACGTGCCGTCACGTTCTGCCCACCGGTGCATGAGGACACCCTGCACCAAGAGCTCGTGCGGGGTGGGGTCCTGTGCCAGGAGCGCCATCACCTCGGCACCGAAGTCGCCGAGGTCCAGCGCGTTCGGGTTGGTGGCGCCCATCGTGGTGTTCACCGCCGGGGGCACGAGTTCGGCGACGTTGATCCCCGTCTCGGCGAGCTGTGCCCGGAGCGCCTCGCTGTAGGCGTGCACCGCCGCCTTCGTGGCGGCGTACGTCGCCATCAGCGGGAACGGCAGGAAGCCGATGCCCGAGCTGACGGTGACGATCGTGCCGCTGCCCTGTCGGAGCAGGTGCGGCGTGAAGGCGTCGACCACCCGGATCGTACCGAGCAGGTTGACGTCGACCATCCGGGCGGCGTCGGCGAAGTGCGCTGGGTCGCGGAGGTCCTCGGCGAGGCCGATGCCCGACATCGTGATGACCGTGTCCAGGTCGGGCAGCAGTTCGAGCAGGGTGTCGCGGGCGGTGGTGACGGAGTCGTCGTCGGTGACCTCGATCGAGACGGTGCCGAAGCCCCCGGTAGCGAGCCGGTCGAGCACGTCGGTTCGACGACCGCCGATGACGACCCGGCTGCCGGCGTCGCGGAAGCGCCGTGCGAGTTCGAGGCCGATGCCGGAGGTGCCGCCGACGACGGCGACGGAGCGTGTGGTGATGTCCATGCCCTCGACGCTAGGTCGGCGCAGTGCCCTCACCCGTGGCCCTGCGGGGACCCCTCATCGGTCACGACCGGAACGCTGGAGCGGAGGGTGTGGGCTTCCAACCCATACTCATACTTCCCTGTGCTAGCGGGCTTCTGAGGCGTCGAGGACGCCTCTCCCAGGCAATTAACACCCAGATTAACACCCAACAGTCCTTCTCGCCACCCATCATCCTTCCGCTTGCCGATATATACAGCAAGCGTCGAAGGTTTCGACGCCTGGAAAGAATGGAAAGTGCGAACCTTACAGAAGAACAAGAACAGGAAGCCTTGGAGATACTTCAACTACAGGGGGAATCAATACATAGAGGTCCTGGATGCCGACCTCAATCAAATCGATGTCTTGACAATTCATGGATATGAACATCTCTACCATCATCGCATCACGGGAGAACCCTACCCCGATGGATTGATTAAGGAGCGCATTGAAGAGTATCTAGCCGAGGAGCGCCGGCACAATGACTAATACAGACTTCTTGATAGACGACGAGACTTATGCGCATTATCAGCGCATGAACGCCCGAGAGATTAGCTATGCGATAAATAGCGGACACTATCCCTACTTCGATGCGCTACTAGACAACGAGAACCTAGAGCAGCAACAGTTGTATCTGCTGGCACGCATGGCGCACGGCACTACTCGTATGCGAGCGGTCAAGCTTTACAACCGCCTCTATCTCGGCAACCTCTCGCATGCCCAAGCACTAGACGCTATGTCCCTCTAATTGCCACGACCTCCGTCGCGAGTGTCGGTTCTAGTCCCGTTCACTCCCCCAGGTGCGTGCCCCAAGCGGAGCGATTAAGGGGCAGCGGAGCGCAGCACCTGGGGGACGCCAACGGCGGGGGCGTCCGACGCGCAGTAGGAGGGAGAGCGGAGCGCCGAGGAACGAGCCGCGTAGCGGTGGAGGGAGCGACAGCGACCGGCAGGCAGCCCGGAGGGCTGCGGGGCTAAAAGGTCGGGAAGGAGCGCAGCGACTTCCCTAGTATTACCTTTTAGCCCCTATGTGTTTTTGTGTTCATTCATAACTAACCCCCGGAAAGTCGGGGGTTTTTCTTGTATTAGGTGCTATTTAGGCACAAATCAAGTTGTGTTTCTTCGTGCTAATTCTGTGTTTTGTGTCTAAAGTGTGTTTTTACTGAAGAATGGACGATATATATGTTATAATGAAATGTATCCAGAAAGGCGAAGCAATGGAGGATGAAAATACCACAGAAACACCATTCGAAACAACCGAAGAGGCTAAGACAAAAAGCAAAGGAAGGGAGTTGCGTGCGAGGGGTTGGTTAATCACTCAAAAGGCTGACGATATCGACCAAAAAGACCTCATTGAGAAACTAAAGAATTATGCCTATGTAGGTCAAATGGAAGAGGGAGGGAAGACTTCTTATCTTCATTATCAAGTCTACATCGAAAGTTCTAACCCAATCAAGTTCAGCACGCTAAAGATGAAGTTTCCCACGGCTCACCTAGAAGTGAGACGGGGAACAAAGCGCCAGGCGTTCGATTACTGCTCGAAATCAGATACGCGCGTCGGGGAGACCTTCACGGGTGGAGACTTAGACCTATTCTTCGAGAATACATTGAAGCTCAAAGATTATATAGCGTTAATCACCGACGAGGGCTTGAGTGTAGATGAAATCGCAACTCAATATCCACAGTCCGCGATACATCTTCGAACCTTGGATGCTTACGCGGCGAAGCATAACCGCGTTGAAGCGAAGTCCAAAAGGCGTGAACTGAGTGTCGCGTATATCTGGGGTGCTACGGGAGTAGGAAAGAGCCACAGTATTTATGAGCGTCACGGATTCGACGCTGTTTTTGTGGTTGATGATTACTCCCACCCATTCGACGAGTATGACAATGAAACCGTAATCGTCTTTGACGAGTTTCATAGTCAGATACCCCTAGAGAAGATGTTGAAGCTCTTAGACCCTTATCCCGTGTCGCTGTCCGCTAGGTATAACAACAAGTGGGCGAACTTCGAGACAGTCTATGTCGTGTCCAACGAGCCAATAGAACGTCAATACCCAGAATACAAGCTAAGTAAGCGTAAGACATGGGATGCGTTTTATCACCGTTTTGACGAGATTACAGAGATGGTTGGCATCAACCATCGAGCCGCGAGGAGACAGGAACCAAACCGAAAAACAGAGATTGTAGAAATCTCTTAGCCAAGTTGTGTCTCAACAACCGATAACAACAGAAAGGGGAAACCGCCCCGAACGAAACGAAAGAACGAAATGAACAAGACGATAAACAAAATCATCACTGGGGTAGCCCTTGTGGCTGTCCTCAGCTGTGGTTATGCCATAGGCAGCCACGACGGGGCAATCCAGGAGGCTCACGCTCGTAACTACAGCCTAGGCGTAGAACAAGGCAGGAAGGCTGCGAAGGCATGGAGTGATGAACACACAGCCCCAGTCATCGAGGCTGGACACACCGATGCGTATGCCGAAGGCTTCCGAACAGGTTTTGCGAAGGAAGTTCATGCTCTCGCTTTCCCCTCTCAAACAGAAAAATAAAAAAGTTTCCGCAAAAACGCCAAAAGTGTGTTTTTTGACCGATATACCTGTTAGTAATAAATAAGACACAGAAACACAGCCAAGTGTGTGTCTACCAAATCACAAACAAAGGAATGAACAAATGGCATTTAAACTAGACACAAAATCAGCAACCTTCTTACCTGCTGGCGCAGCAGAGCAGAGCACCGACTTCAAGACAAAAGAAGTGAACTTAGATAAGGAGACTCAACTACCAGTTTGGATTGTTGAAGGCTTCCTCTACCAAGGCGGAAAGCCTGAAATGATTAAGCTCAAGGTTCTCAGCAATGAAGCCCCACAGTTCGAACCAGCCAAGCTAGCCCACTTCGACGGAGAGTTGTTCTTAACCCCTTATGTCCCAAACGGTGGAACTCGCGTTGCTAACTCCTTCAAGTTCATTGGCGTTCTCAACCAAGCTAAGAACTAACCCAAACTAGGAGGGGGACAGATACACAGGCGCAAGGCTCTGAAAAAAACCCCCGGCTGTAGTCCCCCTCCTTTCCCCTCAAAACCCCAAACCGTAACGAAATCAAGGAACGAAACCAATGATTTTCAACTTCATTAACCGAGGACTCATCCCGCTAATCCTCATCGCGTGCGTTGTGCTTGTCGCCTTCCACGCTCTTCAAACCGCCAAATCCGAAGCTGTCAGTTTCGGAGAGAAGAAGGTTTCTAGCCTTCTCAACCCAACCACAAACCAAATCAAGAACGGAATATTAACAAAATGAAACTCAGATATGTCGATTTGACAAGATACAACCGACCCGCAGCCCTGTGCCCCAACCGTATGGCGCGAGCATTGAGCATCGTTGCTCTTGCCGCTACTCTTACTTTTGCTGCTGCTTCGCTCACTGCCTTCCCTGCCCAGGCGCAAGAAGCCGGCACTACCCCGGTAAACACTAAATCTTCTAGCGATACCCGGTATGGTGAAGGGATGAAGGCAATCGCCTTCCCAGGTCTAACCGAGAGTAAGACAGATGCGAGCTCTTCAAGTAACTCTCACAGTTCTTCTCACACTCCTTCGCGTTCTGTGGTGGGTGCTTCGGCTCAGCCTGTGGTTAGCCCTGAGCCTGCTCCTGTTCCTTCTGACGGTTCTAATCGGACGCCCAGACCCGACAGTAATAGTTCTGCGACGATAGACACACACAGCGGTTCTTCTGGTTCTCTCGAAGGTGTTGAGGTCACTCCACCTGCCGAGCCTGCTCCCGTCCTGTCTGTCTCTGGCTCTTCTGGCTCTCTGGGGTCGTCTGTCTCGGTCCGTGCCAACGCCGACGGCTCTCAAACCTGTATCTACAACGGTGCTGAGATTGCCACTGTTCCAGACGCAACCCTCTGCGGCGTTCTAAACGCCTACTACGACCGAACCCTCCCCCAGTCCTTCCCAGAGGGCTACAGCATCGCGTATGACCCTCAGGCTAGTAAGTGATGATCGCGAAGGAAGTTCTAACCGCCACGAAGCCTGTAGCCCTTCGGGTGCTCTCTGTCCTTCGATGGGTCTGGTTGAGGCTCAGAGCCTTCTACAGCCGTTTCCCCCGTCTGTCCTACTGGGTGACCCTCACAGCCTTCGCGTGTCTCGCGTTCGCCGCCAAGGGCTTCGGCTCTGCCTTCCTCACTCTCCTGGCTGGTCTCGCTTTCTACAAGTTCGGGTATGTGTGGCTCAATCCCACCCTAAGAGCGTCCAAGCGTGTAGACCGTCGCGTAAAGCAAATCCGTAAAGCGCTCATTGATGCTTATGATGTTGAGAATTGGAAAGAAGTCCACGGCGTATGGCGCTTTGATGCTTTCAAGGATATTGATGGTGGAAAGCGTTACGAAGTAGCGTTCAAAACACCGAAGAACAAAACAGACGAAGATATCTTGAAGCTGATGCCGATGATTCGTGACCAGATAGGCGCGTTTGCCTGGACAGAAGATTTAGAGCATTCGCGGTCTGGGATGTCCTATATTCTCTTTACCGACAAGGATTATCTAGCAGATACGATAACGACTTCTCCCCTCATCGGAGATGGTCACCTTCCAAAACCATTCCTAGAAGACTTTGGCGCTCGTGTCCCTCTGGGTAAGGATACTTTCGGAAGGACTATCTATCTCAACCTAATAACTCCTGGAGTGGGTGCTACTAATTGGAAAGTTCAGGGCGATACTGGAGCGGGAAAGCTCTCCATCTCAAAAGCTGTTATAGATTACTGTATCGGGTTCCCTGACCTTTTCGACCTGGTTGTATTCGATGGCAAGGGGGACGAATTCACGCATTTCAAAGACTTCTGCTTGATGTATGGAACTACTAAGTTGGACTTCTTTGAGCAGCAGCGTTACATAGCAGAGCGAGGGCAGGAGCACTCGTTCAGGCTTGCCGAGAACAAAGCGATGGGGCTTCCTCGCCGCCACGAGTTCTACAACCCTTGGGATGACGGTGGCAAATTCCTTGTAGTTATAGAAGATGAACGAATGACTATTCTATCTACATTGAAGATGAATGAGGTCGATAAGTTCTACCAGGATGAGTATGCGATCTACTCAGTATCCAGGTCTAGGGGTATTTCGGGTGTTAAGTCTTCCCAGATCTTCAAGTCAGAGGTAATGAGCGTGGCAACGCGTAACCAGTGTTTCAAGGGTCTTGTATCGGGTGCTATTGCTAGTTCCAGCGATAGTCTGCTCTCAGGCTTTACAGCAGATGATGAAGTTGCCCCTCATAAAATACGGGGGAAGCTTACAGCCACTGGTATGAGTTCCGCTGGGCTGATGGTTATGGCTGGAGTCCACGAACCTACCTATTTCAAGAGTGTCTATTTAGGTCGCGAGAAGGAGATTTCGTATCTCAAGTCACTTGCCGATAGATAAAGTGTGTGGGGTTTTGTTTCGTTCCTCCCCTCACAAGAAAGCCCCAAATGAGTGCGGTTTCTCATTTGGGGCTTTACCCTTTGTTACTTTACTTCTTCGCCAAGTAGGAGCACCTTCCCAAGTCCTTCCGAGGCGTCCACGGTTTCGACCTTTTGTGCGTCTTTGCTGAAACTGTTAGAGATGAGTTCGAGGGGTTGAGCAGTCTCCGAGGCTTTGAAGCTCTGATAGTAGACGGTCATGCTCTCCGAATTGTGACCCAGGATAAGAGCCGCGGAACTCGTTGGCACTCCTGCTTTTCCGAGCATTGAGGCTGTCATGTGTCTCATGTCGTGTCCTCTGTGGTGAGGGAGTTTGAGAGACTTCAAGAGTCTCGCCCAGGCATACCTATCTTTCTGCGGGCGGATTGGTCTCCCATTCGGTTGGACGAACAACAAATTTTCTAGTCCTGGTTCTGGGTTCCAAGTCCCCTCCGCCTTGCCCTGCTTCTCCCACTCGTCACGCTGCTTCTTCCATAGCAATAGGTGTCTAGATACTTCATCAGGAAGAACGAGAGTTCGGACAGACCCGTCTGTCTTGAGTGTCTTTTTAACGGTCCATATGCGCGTCTTCGGGTCTACGGCGACCTGCCTATCTACGCGCAGAACGGTTTTCTTGTTGGGGTTGTCTAAGTATTGAAGCGACCCACCTGGACCTATCTCGACGCCCAGACGCTCCGATGCGCGTAACCCCATGAACATAAGGACCCATCGCCCAAGTTCAGGGCTGTCCCATAGACCTTTCATGATGCGACGAGGGATGTAGTCATCTTGCGCGATGCTGCTTCGATGCTCCCCCGATAGTGTGACCTTCTTAGGGCTTTTCACGCTCGTCATGGGGTTGAGTTCTATGAGATCCTTTTGAACAGCGTAATGAAGCGCCTGAGTTAGGATGCTGTAAATCGTCCTCAGCACTGAGTTACCGACAGCCCGTTCTTCAACCTCCACTAGGACGCCCGTAACGGGGTCTTTGCGGCGCTTCCTCTTGCTAGGTAGGGTCTCCCATATGTAAGCCTCTAAATCACGCTTAGAGAGGCTTCTAACGCTTCTATGCCCTAGGTCGGGTCTGATGTGGACCGCACATTTTGTTTCGTATAGAGCGAGCGTTGAAGGTTCAAGAGGCGCATCCATACCCCCTAAGCGTCTGAAGTTTAGCCACTGGTCAAGAAGCTCATTCAGAGTGGTCTGCTTCTCGTGCTTCTTCG
The DNA here is from genome assembly GCF_030433875.1 of Curtobacterium sp. PsM8. Taxonomy (NCBI): domain Bacteria; kingdom Bacillati; phylum Actinomycetota; class Actinomycetes; order Micrococcales; family Microbacteriaceae; genus Curtobacterium; species Curtobacterium sp. PsM8. The sequence continues at coordinate 54,933 of NZ_JARUXD010000006.1, forward strand.
GTCGTAGGTCTGCGCTGTTCGGGTCACTCCGCTGGAGCGTGTGGAAGTCCAGAATCTTTCCGTATAGCCGGCGCTCTGCTTCGCTCTTCGTTGATGCTGTTCCCGTAAGACGCTTCTTGCTCTTGACCACCACGGTTCCGCCCGTAGCCGTATCTGTCTGAAACTGACGAACCGTCAGGACTGATACAGCCTGCCAGACCTTGCGCCCGTTGATGGTGCGCCGCCTTGCTTCTGCCATCGTCTTCCCTCTCTGCGTCTGCCTGTGCCAGGGAGCGCCCGCAGATTAACACCTAAATTAACACCAGAGAGACCTCTTTAAAAAGCCTCTACAGTGGCAACCAGAGAAGAAACCCCAGATGAGAGGGGTGGTGCCGTGTTCAATATTCTACATGGCGGAGGGTGTGGGATTCGAACCCACGAGACATCTCTGCCCACCTGTTTTCAAGACAGGCTCCATCGGCCGCTCGGACAACCCTCCGTGACCCGACCACGTGGCGAGACGTGACCGGGTCCCGATCAGTCTACCGAGCCTCCCGGCCCGCGCGCAGCCAGCGCCCGTCAGCCGGAACAGCCGTCAGCGCGGCAACGTGTCCAGTGCCGCCGCGAGCCCGTCGTCCGTGACGCCGCCCGTCAGCTCGTTGCCCGCGTCCACGACGTCGTCGGGCGCCTGCCCCATGACGACACCGCGGCCCGAGGTGGAGGCCCACCGCAGCATGTCGATGTCGTTGCGTCCGTCGCCGGCCGCGAAGACGCGGGAGCGCGGGATGTCGAGCCACTCGCGGACGCGCTCCATGGCGGTCGCCTTGGTGACCCCTTCGGGCGCGATGTCGAGCCACGCGGTCCAGCCGACCGTGTACGAGACCTTGTGCAGCCCCATCTTGTCGACGATGTCCAGGAACTCCTCGAGGCCGTGCTCCGGGGAGATCACGACGACACGGGTGGCCCGGACGCCGAGCAGGCGCTCGAACTCGACGTGGTCGCCGGCCGCGGTCATGGTGTCGTCGGGGAAGTCGCCGGAGAGCAGGTAGTGCCCGGTCTCGTCCTCGACCCCGTAGGCGCCGTTCTCGAGGGCACCGCGGATCGTCTGCAGGACCTCGGTCGGGTCGAACGTCTCGACGTGCACGCGCTCGTACTCGCCGGACTCGGTGCGCTTCAGGGTGAGCGCCCCGTTGGCGCAGACCAGGTACTTCGGCTGGATGCCGAGCCGTTCGAGCAGCGGGACGGTCATGCCCTCGCTTCGACCGGTGGAGAGCATCACCTCGTGCCCGGCGGCTTCGGTGTCGAGGAGCGCCTGGATGACCGTGTCGGTGACGACGCCGTCCTCGCGCATGGTGGTGCCGTCGATGTCCAGGGCGACGAGCCAGCGCTTGACCCGCGCGGGCTCCGCGGCACGGGCCGAGCCCGAAGCCGCAGCGGGGCCCGAGCCCGACGCCTCGGAACCGTCGACGAATCCGCGTGAGGAGCTCATCGGGGCTCGATCACCTCGACGCCGCCGAGGTACGGACGGAGGACCTCGGGGATGACGACCGAGCCGTCCTCCTGCTGGTGGGTCTCGAGGATCGCGACGAGCCAGCGGGTGGTGGCGAGGGTGCCGTTGAGCGTGGCGACCGGGGCGGTCTTGCCGCTCTCGGTGCGGTACCGGATGTCGAGGCGACGGGCCTGGAAGGTCGTGCAGTTCGACGTCGAGGTGAGCTCGCGGTAGGTGCCCTGCGTCGGGACCCACGCTTCGAGGTCGTACTTGCGCGCAGCGCTCGTGCCGAGGTCGCCGGCCGCGGTCTCGATGACGCGGTAGTGCAGCCCGAGGTCCTGCAGCATCGACTCCTGGTAGGACATCAGCCGCTGGTGCTCGGCGTCGGCCTGGTCCGGGTGGACGTAGGCGAACATCTCGAGCTTGTTGAACTGGTGCACACGGAGGATGCCGCGGTTGTCACGCCCCGCGGACCCGGCCTCGCGGCGGTAGCAGGTGGACCAGCCGGCGTAGCGGAGGGCCTGGTCGTCGCCGTCCGGGAACTGCAGGATCTCGTCGGCGTGGTACCCGGCGAGGGCGACCTCGCTGGTGCCGGTCAGGTACAGGTCGTCGGCTTCGAGGCGGTAGACCTCGGCCGCGTGCTCGCCGAGGAAGCCGGTGCCGGCCATCGTCTCGGGGCGTACGAGCGTCGGCGTGATGAGCGGCTCGAACCCGTGCGCGACGGCACGGTCGAGGCCGAGCGACATCAGCGCGATCTCGAGTCGGGCCCCCATGCCGCGCAGGAAGTAGAAGCGCGAGCCGGAGACCTTGACGCCGCGGGCGATGTCGATGATGCCCAGGGACTCACCGAGGTCGGCGTGGTCCTTCGGCTCGAACGAGAACTCCGGCTTGGTGCCGACGGTGCGGAGGGTGACGAAGTCGTCCTCGCCCCCAGCGGGCACGTCGGGCATGACGACGTTCGGGATCGAGCGGACGACGGTGTTGAAGGTGTCCTCGGCCGCGGTGACGGTGGCCTGCGCCTCCTTCACCTTCGCGGAGAGCGCCTGGGCCTGCTGCACGAGCGCGGCCTTCTCGTCCTTCGGCGCCTTGGCGACGGTCTTGCCGAACGCGTTCTGCTCGGCGCGGAGCGCCTCGAACGCGGTGATGGCCGCCCGTCGGGCGGAGTCGGCTGCGACGGCCTGGTCGACGACCTCGACGGAGGCGCCGCGCGCCGCCTGCGAGGCCTTGATGAGGTCCGGTTCGTCGCGCAACAGCTGGGGGTCGATCACCGGCCCAGCTTACCCAGCCACGGATGACCAGCCGGTGAACCACCGGACGGGAGGCCCGTGGCACGGCCGATCCGCGCCTCCCGTCCGTCTCGTGGCCGCGTTCCGGACCGCGCAGCACCTGTTCGGTAGCGTTGTTCGCATGTCGACGCCCTCGGATGCCACCGCTGTGCCGGAGGACGCCCCCGCAACGGAGCAGCGCACCGCCGCAGTCATCTACAACCCCGTCAAGGTCCACCTGCCGACGCTGAAGCGCACTGTGAACCGGTACCAGCGTGAGGCCGGCTGGGCCGAGACCAAGTGGTACGCAACCAGCGAGGAGGACCCGGGCGGCGGCATGGCCCGCGAGGCCCTCGACGCCGGCGCCGACGTGATCGCCGCTGCGGGCGGTGACGGCACGGTCCGCGCGGTCGCCGAGGTCGTGCACGGCTCGGACGCGGCCCTCGCGCTGCTGCCGAGCGGCACCGGCAACCTGCTCGCCCGCAACATCCCGGCGCCGATCGACGACCTGGGTGCGAGCGCGCACACGATCTTCCACGGCGAGGACCGGGCGATCGACTTCGGCACGGTCGGTGTCGAGCGGGAGGACGGCTCGCGGGAGCAGTTCGGCTTCCTCGTGATGGCCGGCCTGGGCCTCGACGCCCGTATGCTCGCGAACACGAACGACGACCTGAAGAAGAAGGTCGGCTGGCTCGCCTACGTCGACTCGCTGATCCGCTCGCTGCGGGACGCCAGCGCGTTCGAGTTCCGGTACCGCCTGGACGGTGAGTCCAACCGGTCGGTCCGCGCGCACTCCCTGATCGTCGGCAACTGCGGCATGCTGCAGGCCGGCGCGACGCTGCTGCCCGACGCCGAGATCGACGACGGCGTGTTCGACATCGTCGTGATGCGTCCCCGGGGCTTCTTCGGCTGGGTCCGGATCGCCGCCCGGATGCTGTGGGAGAACGCGATCCTCCGCTCCGTCCGCCGCTCGGCGCTCGGCAACACCGAGATCGGCAAACGCATCGTCACGAAGGCGCGTGAAGAGCGTCCGTTGCGCTACCTGCGGGGCGAGGAGTTCACGGCCCGCCTGGAGCGTCCGGACGAGTTCGAGATCGACGGCGACCCCGTGGGCGAGGTCGTGGCGTTCCGTGCGCGCATCGACCCGGGCGGGTTGACCGTCCGTGTCGCGGGCCCGGAAGACCAGACGCGGGCGACCCGCCGCCGCTGACGACGTGCGTGACGGCGCGCCGTTCCGTTGCGGCAGTCCGGGCCGGGAGGCTCAGCTCGCGTCCGGCTCGCCGCTCACGATCGCGCGCAGCCAGTCACGCGCCTCGACGAACGCCTGGTCGGAGTAACGCGGCGACACCTCGGATCGCACACCGTCCGCCCGGGGGTACGACCCGAGGAACGTGACACGCGGGCTGAAGCGCCGGAGTCCGAGCAGGGCGTCGGCCACCCGTTCGTCCCGCACGTGGCCGTCGAGGTCGATGACGAACCGGTACCGCCCGAGTTCGTCACCGATCGGCCGCGACGACAGCAGGCCCATGTTGATGCCGCGGGTGGCGAACTGCTCGAGCATGTCGACCAGGGCGCCGGGGTGTTCGTTCGGCAGTTCGACGACGACGCTGGTCTTGTCCGCCCCCGTGCGCTCCGGCAGCGCGAGCGTCTTCGAGACGAGTACGAACCGGGTCACGGCGCTGGCGTTCTCGCCGATGGAGTCCGCGAGCACCGCCAGGTCGTAGTGGTCGGTGATGCCGGGCGGGGCGACGGCTGCGTCCGCGACCGAGTGCTCCGCGAGCAGTTCGGCGGCCGCGGCGACGTTCGACGAGGCCGGGATGTGCCCGTGCCCGGGGACGTTCGCCTCGAGCCACCGGTGCGTCTGCGCGTAGGCGACGGGGTGGGCGTTGACGGTGCGGACGTCGGCGAGCGCGGTGCCGGGTCGGGCGACGAGGACGAAGTCGACGGGGACCAGGTACTCCCCCACGATCCGCACGCCGGGGATCCGGGCCAGGGCGTCCTGCGTGGCGCTGACCCCGCCGTCGACGCTGTTCTCGATCGCGATGACCGCGCCGACCGAGCGTCCGGTGACGACGTCGTCGAGTGCTTCGCCGACGTTGTTGACGCTCCGCCAGGGCTTGCCGACGGCGGCCTCGACGAGCTTGAGGGCCGCCTCTGTGAAGGTGCCGGCCGGTCCGAGGTAGCTGTAGGTCTCGGCGGGCTGGTCGGCGGCATGGCTCATACCGGGGAGCCTAGCGGCGGTCAGTACAGCAGCTGCAGGGTGTCGGAGTCGCCGTTGCGCCCGACCGTGCGGAAGCCGACGCGTTCGTAGAGGATCCGGGCACCGGTGTTGCCGTCCTCGACGCTCAGGCTGATCCCCGGCCAGCCCGCGCTCCGGCCGGCGGCGACGAGCCGGGCGAGCAGGGCCGAGCCGACACCACGGCCGCGCGCTCGGGCGTCGACGGCGAGGGTGAGCTCAGGGACGTCCTCGGCGACGAAGCCGTAGCCCGGGTCGCTGGCGGGCAGGTGCACGGCCCAGGCGACGCCGAGCGGTCCGTCGGGGTCGGAGGCCACGACGCCCACGTCGGCGGGGCGACGGTCGGTCGGGTCGTCCGCGCTCCGGTCCGGGTCGTCCGTGGTCCGGTCCGGGTCGAAGGCGACGAAGTAGTGCGCGAACTCGGGCCGGTCGAGGTCGGCGTCGGTGAACCGCTCACCCGACCAGTTCATCGCGTCGAGGCTCGCCCGGCGCAGCAGGGGCAGGTCCTCCCGGGTGGCCGGCCGGTAGGTCACGCCGTCGACCACGTCCGGGAAGGCGTCGTCGGCGGTGCCGGTCAGCCGGGCCTCGCACACCGTCGGCTCGTCGTCGGGGATGTTCGCCACCGCGGCGAAGCGGCCCTCAGGGTCGACGCGGCTGAGGAGCACGCGGGAGATCCCGTCGAGTTCCGCGACCTGCTCGTCCGAGAGCGCGTCGATGACCAGGCGTCGGGCGGTCCGGACGTGCCCGGGTGCTGCGGCGACGATGTGGTCGAAGCCGGCGTCGGTGAGCCGGACGTCGGTGGCCCGGCGGTCCTCGGTCGAGGGGCACCGGGCGACGAGCCCCCGCTTCTCGAGCCGGGACACCACGTGCGACAGCCGGGGCAGTGACGCGTTCGTGGCCGAGGCCAGGACCGACATCCGGAGCGTGTGGAGCTCGGTCTCGGACAGCATCGCGATGACCATGTAGTCGAACATCGTCAGGTCGGCGTCGCGCTGCAGCTGGTGGTCGAGCGCTGCCGGCAGGAGTTCCATGACGGCGACGAACCCCATCCACGCCCGGAGCTGCTCGCGGGAGAGCCAGGGGGTGTCGTCGGTCATGCCCTCATCCTAGGGAGAGGTTGTCCCTGCAACCACAGGTTGGTCCGACCGACGCCGAGCCGTGACCGCGCCCACCACCAGGGCGATCACCACGACGGCGACGAGTACCCCCTCGACCACGAGCAACCGCGTCGTGTAGTCGAACGGCAACACGGTGTCGTTCTTCGTGCCGTGCGCCTTCGCCGCGATCTCCGGCAGCACCACCAGGGCCAGGACGCTGCCGAGGACGACGGCCGCCTGCACCACGACGAGCACCCACGTGCGGAGGGAGCGACCGGCCCGCCGGAGCCCCATGCCGACGGCCAGGACGAACGGGGACAGGATCGCGTCGTGCAGCACGACGGCGCCGAGGAGCCAGGTCGCCAGCCCACCGATCCGGTTCGGCCGGACGGTGGTCACGAGGACCCAGGCGCCGAACGCCAGGACCAGCACGCCCAGGACGACCAGCACGATGCGGGCCGTGCGGACCCGGTTGTCGACGACGACGGCGCTCATGCGATGACCTCGATCCGTTCGATCCACTTCGTCTGCAGCACACCCGGACGGCCGGGCGCGATGATCCGGGCGGGGAACCCGTGTTCCAGGTCGAGCTTCTCGCCGTTGAGCTCGAGGGCGATCAGGGTGGTCGGGTCGGCGGTGTACTCCGGCCCCATCTCCATGATCCGGTAGCCGCCGTGCCGCTCCAGGCTCGTCACCCGGACGTGCACGTCCGGGTCGACCTGCACCGCGGCGAGGAGGTCGCGCATCCGGACCCCCTTCCACGTCGCCATCTGGCTCCAGCCCTCGACGCACGCGATCGGCAGGCGCGCCTCGGTCTGGCCGAGGGCGATCAGCTCGGCACGGGAGAACGTCCGGCTGACCGAGGGGCCGGCGACCGTGAGTGCCCAGTCGGCGGCGGTCGCGGTGGCGAGGACGCCAGCGGCGCGGGCGGTGCGGTTCACCGGCAGTCCGTTCTGGCCGAGGTGCCGCTTGCGGGGACCGAAGACGTTGAACGGTTCACCGAGGACCGAGGACTGTCCGACCGTCAGGGCGACGACGCCCGCGGTGGCCGCGGTGACGCCGGCGATGAACCCGCGGCGGGCGACGCGCTGGCGGCGGCCGTCGGCGGACGCTGCAGTCCGTGTCACCGGGGCGGTGTCGGTCGCCGATGCAACCGGTCCGGGGGCCGGGGTGCCGTCGATCCAGCGGTGGAGGCGTCCGACGATCCCGCCGGAGGGTGAGGCGGAGCCGGGACGGGCCTCCTGTCCGGCCGGGTCGTTCGGATCCGGCAACTCGCTGCCCACCGTCGGGTCGGCGACGAAGCGGCCCTGTGCGTCGAAGGAGTCGCGCTTCCGCCAGTACCGCGCGATGATCTGCAGCTTCGTGCCGATGTGGATGAGCAGCGACCCGATCAGCACGTACGCCAGCGCGTTGTGCACCTGCTTGAACGGGAACGGCCACGGGTACCACTGGTAGGTGTTGAGCAGACCGGTGACGACCTGCACGAGGGCGGAGGCCACGAACACCGCGATCGACGCACGCTCGAGCAGGTGCAGGACGCTCCGGACCGGCGGGGTCTGCACCAGCGCCGGCATCACGACGTTGAGCTTCGCGAGCAGCAGCGGGATGATCGCGATGCCCGCCGTGATGTGCAGGCCCTGCGTGAACTGGTACAGCTGCACGGGCCGGGTCGGGAAGCGCATCCAGCCGAGGGGCTCCTGCAGCAGGTGGCTGTAGACGCCGGTCAGGAAGCAGACCAGGAACGCGATGCCGAGCAGGCGGCCGGTGACCACGGCGCTGCGGGCGGTGCGGTTCGGCGAGGCCAGGGCGTCGCGGGTGTGGCGCATCAGGCGCTGCACCCCCGCTACTGTCGTCGGACCATGAGCGAACGACTGCGTCCGACCCGTCTCGACCGACGAGCGCTCGCCTCGAGCGTGCTCGTCCCGACCGCGCTCGCCGTCGTGGGCGTGCTGGTGCTCGGCATCGTCATCGCGGTGGGTGTCACGCATCTGGGGTTCCTCCGGGAGGGTCATCGCTCTCCATTCGTTGCGTGGACCCTCATCGCTTGGACGGTCTTCGCAGGCGCCGTGCTGGCGCTCAGGTTCGTGCCCCCGCACCTGGTGACGCGGATCGTCCTCGGTGGTGCCGTCGTCGTCGGGATCGCGGCCCTGATCGGACCGCCGAACACCAGCACCGACTCCGCACGCTACGCCTGGGACGGCATCGTGCAGCACGCGGGCATCTCGCCGTACCTGCACACCCCTCAGTCGGACGTGCTGCAGCACCTCCGTCCGGACTGGTTGTTCCCCGACAAGGTCAACGGCACGTGTGACGACATCAAGCCCCGGTTCCGCGGTCTGGGCGACGGTCGGCTCGGTCACTGCACGGCGATCAACCGTCCCGACGTCCCGACGATCTACCCGCCGATGGCCGAGCTGTGGTTCGCGCTGGTGCGGGCGTTCGTCCCCGCCACCGCGCAGTACCTGCCGTTCCAGTTCGCCGGGCTCGTCGTCTCGCTCGGCGTCACCGTCGGCCTGCTCGTCGTCCTCCGCCGCCTCGGCCGCCCGACCTGGTGGGCCGCACTCTGGGCCTGGTCGCCGCTCGTCGCCGCCGAGGCCGTCACGAACTCGCACGTCGACGTGGTCGGCGCGGCCCTGGCCACCGCGGGCGCCGTGCTCGTCGCGTTCGGTCGGCCGATCTGGGGCGGCATCGCGCTCGGCGCCGCGACCGCGACGAAGCTCATCCCGGCGATCGTGTACCCGGCGCTGCTCGGGCGGTGGCGCAGCTGGTGGGCGATCCCGGTCGGCATCGCCACGTTCGGGCTGCTCTACGTGCCCTACGTGCTGACGACCGGCCCGAAGGTCCTCGGCTACCTGCCCGGGTACCTGTCGGAAGAGGGGTACGAGGACGGCTCGCGGTTCGCCCTGGTCGCGAAGATCGTGCCCGGGGACGCCGCGACGATCGTGGTGGGGCTCGTCGTGCTCGTCGCCGCGGTGCTGGCCTGGCGGCTGTCCGACCCCGCGAACCCCTGGTCCGGCCAGGTGTTCATGATCGGCGTGACCTTCCTCGCCGTGACCCCGCGCTACCCCTGGTACGCACTGCTGCTCATCCCGTTCGTGGTGCTGTCCGGGCGGTGGGAGTGGCTGTCCCTGACGCTGGCGATCGCCCTGCGTGGGGTGTGGCCCTCGGTCGTCGCCTACCGGTGGTGGCTGCTCGCGGCGATCGCCGTCGTGCTCGTCGTCACCCTCGTCCGCACCCGCCGCGAGGACTGGCTGCGCTGGCGTGACCGGCTGCTCGGCCGAGACGCGGTGCGCCACGACACGGTCCACCCGGATCGCAGCGACGGCACCGTATCCTGAGGCGATGCCGGCCCAGATGCTGCCCTCGACGGGCCAGCTCCTCCCCTCGTCGGACCTGATGCGTCGGGTCCACCCCGAGGCGCCGGCGCCCGGCCCCCTGGACCGCACCGACCTGCCGCCGCGCCCCGCCGGCGACCCCGGCCTGGTGGACCGCTTCGGCCGGTACGCCGTGGACCTGCGGGTGTCACTGACCGAACGTTGCAACCTCCGCTGCACGTACTGCATGCCGGCCGAGGGGCTGCCCTTCGCGCCCGACGCCGCGCTGATGTCGGCGGACGAGATCGCCCGGCTGGTGGGCCTCGGCGCGGAGCATCTCGGCATCCGCAAGGTCCGCTTCACCGGCGGCGAACCCCTGCTCCGCAAGGACCTGGTCGACGTGATCGCCCGGAGCGCGGCCGCCCACCCGGACCTGGAACTCTCGCTCACCACGAACGCCATCGGGCTCGCCGGACGCGCCGCCGCCCTCCGCGCCGCCGGACTGCACCGGCTCAACGTCTCGCTCGACACCGTCGACCCGGACGTCTTCGCCGAGGTCACCCGTCGGCCGTTCCTCGACCGGGTCCTCGAGGGCATCGCGGCCGCCGCCGCCGCCGGACTCGGGGTGAAGGTCAACGCGGTCCTGATGCGCGGGGTCAACGACCACCTGGCCTCCGAGCTGCTGGCCTGGTGCCTCGAGCGCGGCCACGAACTGCGCTTCATCGAGCAGATGCCGCTGGACCCGGGCCACGCCTGGGACGCGTCGACGATGATCACCGCCGTGCAGATCCGCGAGATCCTCAGCGTCGACTACGAACTCACTCCCGACGAGGCCCCGCGGAACGGTGCCCCGGCCGAGCGCTACCGCGTGCGGTCCCGGGCGACCGGACAGGACCTGGGCACGGTCGGCATCATCGCGAGCATCACCGAGTCGTTCTGCGCCGACTGCACCCGCACCCGCCTGACCGCCGACGGCCACGTCCGCAGCTGCCTGTTCTCGGACGACGAGGTCGACCTGCTCGGACCGCTGCGCGCCGGTGCCGCCGACGACGTGGTCCTCGACCGCTGGCGTCGGGCGATGTGGGCGAAGCCGCGCGACCACGGCGACGACGGCGACGGCTTCGTGCACCCCACCCGGGGCATGAGCGCGATCGGAGGGTGACGGACATGACCACGCTGCGCTTCTTCGCCGCCGCCCGTGCCGCGGTCGGGCTCGACGAGACGACCGTCACGGCGGACTCCCTCGACGACGCCCTCCGGCAGGTCGAGGCCACCGACGCCGACCGCTGGACCGCACTGCAGGAGCGCTGCTCCTACCTGGTCGACGGCGTGACCACCCGCGACCGCTCGACGTCGCTCGTCGGGGTCGACGTCGTGGACGTCATGCCGCCCTTCGCCGGCGGCTGAGACGGCCGGTTCCGGCAGCTGAGCCGGCCGGTGCCTTCAGCTGAGACCGGGCCGCGGCCGGCACCACGACGGCAGGGTCGTCAGCGCTCCCACACCGTGAGCTCGGCGGGCGGGACCCGCACCCGCACGGGCGTCCCCGGCGTCAGCCCGAGCGCCGCCACCGCGGCGAGCGTCAGGTCCGCCGTGAGCTCCCCGGCCCGCACCCGGACCAGTCCGTCGCGGGGCTCCAGCTCGATGACGGTCCGGAGCAGCCCGCCCCGGTCGTCCTGGTCCGCGCGGCTGACGACGGCGGCGGTCGGGTGGTGCGCGGCCGAGACGGCACGGCCGGGAGGCACGCCGTGCGGCCCCGACACCAGCCTGCCCCCGTCGTCGGGCTGGTCGGCGGCACCGGGAGCGGCGCGGTCCAGCACGAGGCCCTCCGCCGTCGCCGTGCCGTGCAGGACCACGAGGCCCGAGAACGTCGCCGCGAAGGCGCCGCGCGGTCGGGCGAGGACGTCGGCGGGACGCCCCTCCTCCACCACGCGGCCGTCCTCGAGCACGACGACACGGTCGGCGAGGGCCATCACCTCGACAGGGTCGTGCGTCACGAGCAGGCTCGGGCGGCCGGCGACGGCGGTGCGGAGGGCTGCGCGGACCTCCTGCCGCGCGCCGACGTCGAGCGCCGAGGTCGGTTCGTCGAGCAGGACCACCGACGGGTCCGCCGCCAGGGCCCGGGCGATCGCGACGCGCTGGGCCTGACCACCCGAGAGGGTCCCGGGGGCGCGGTCTGCCAGCTCGGCCACCCCGACGGCGGCCAGGGCCTGACGGGCGGTGTGGCGGGCCTCCCGGCTGGAGCGTCCGGCAGCCCGCGGACCGAAGGCGACGTTCGCCAGCACGCTCCGGTGCGGGAACAGGTCGGGGCGCTGGGCGACCAGGCCGACGCGGCGGCGGTGTGCCGGGACGCTGCGGCCCGGGCCGGCGAGCAGCCGACCGGCGGAGCGGACCTCGCCGTCGTCGAGGGCGAGCAGGCCGGCGACGGCGTCGACGACGGTGGACTTGCCGGCACCGTTCGGGCCGATCAGGGCGACGCACTCGGTCGGTCCGACCGTCAGGGCGACATCGACGCAGCGGTCGTGACGGACGACGTGGGCGACCAGTCCGGCTGGGTCGGCTGGGTCGGCGAGGCCGGCCGGGTCGACCAGGCCGGCCGGGTCGGCGGTCACAGCGCGGCTCCGCGGGTCCGGACCGAGGCCAGCCCGATCACCAGGACCGCGACGACGACGAGCACCAGCGCGAGTGCGACCGCGATGTCCGGGTCGATCTCGCGCTGCAGGTACACCTCGAGCGGGAGGGTCCGGGTGACGCCCTGCAGACTGCCCGCGAAGGTGAGGGTCGCACCGAACTCGCCGAGTGCCCGGGCGAAGCAGAGGACCAGGCCGGCCGTGATGCCGGGCAGCACCCGGGGCGTGGTGACCGTCAGGAACGTGCGGGTCGGACCGGCGCCGAGCGTGGCGGCGACCCGCTCGTACCGGTCACCCTCGACGCGGAGCGCCCCCTCGATCGAGGACACCAGGAACGGCATCGCGACGAACGTCTGCGCGATCACGACCGCCGCCGTGGTGAACGCGATCCGCAACCCGTGCTCGTCGAGGAACGCGCCGACGACCCCGAGCCGACCGAACGCGGCGAGCAGCGCCAGTCCACCGACCACGGGCGGCAGGACCAGCGGCAGCAGCACCACGGCCCGCGCCACCCCGGTCCAGCGTGAGCGCGACCGGGCGAACAGGACCGCCAGCGGGTAGCCGAGGACGAACGCGATGCCGGTCGCCGCGGTCGCCGTGCCGAGGCTCAGCCCGAGTGCGGTCAGCGACGCGGGTGAGGTCACCAGCGCGACGAAGGACACCCACTGGACCCGGCCGACCATCGCGAGCACGGGGACGACGACGAACAGGCCGCCGAGCACCGCGGGGACCGGCAGCCACCACGGGACCGGGCCGCGGACCGCCGGGCGGCTGCGGCGGCCGTCCGGGTGGCCGCTGGGCTTCGCGTCCGGCACGGGGCTCAGGGCTTCCCGAAGCCCGCGTCGCCCAGGGTCCGCTGGCCGGCGGACGACAGGACGTACGACGTGAAGGCCCGCGCGAGCGCGGGGTTCGCCGCGTCACGCAGGACGCTGATCGGGTAGGTGTTCACCGCGTCGGCCGCGGCGGCGAACGGCACCCCGTCGACGTCCGCACCAGCACCCTGCACGTCGGTGCGGTAGACCATGCCGGCATCGGCCTGGCCGGAGCGCACCTTGCCGAGGACGTCGGTGACGGACTGCTCCTCGCTGACCGGGTGCAGGTCGACGCCGCTCGAGCGTTCCACCGCGGCCGTCGCAGCGCCGCACGGCACCGGGGCGGCACAGGTCACGAGCTGCACGCCGGAGTCGTCCAGGTCCGCCAGGTCCCGGATGTGGTGCGGGTTGCCCGGGGCCACGGCGATCTCGAGCGTGTTCGTCGCGAAGTCCTGCGGTGAACCGCTGGCGAGGCTCTGCTTGCCGAGCTTCGCCGTCGTGGCCTGGTCGGCCGAGGCGATGACGTCGGCGGGGGCGCCGTTCTGGATCTGGGAGACCAGGTCGCTCGAGCCGGCGAACGAGAACGTGACGGTGGTGCCCGGGTGCGCCTGCTCGAAGTCGTGTCCGAGCGTCGTGAAGGTCTTCTGCAGCGATGCGGCGGCGAACACCGTGATCGAGCCCGTGGGTACAGCGTTCGACGATGTGCCCGACGATGGGCCCGGGGTCGTGCTGGCACCCCCGGCTGCTGGCGTGCTCGCGCAGCCACCGAGCGCCAGGGCCAGCAGCACGCCGGTCGTCAGGGCGGTCGTCAACTGCGTGCGCTGTCGCATCCGGGGACCTTCTCACTCACCTGTGCGCTCCGCAGGTGCGGACCGGTGCCGCGATCCTACCCGCAGCAGCGGATCAGTTCGGTGAGAGCGGCAGCCCCTCGCGACGCCAGGCGTCGACACCGCCGTCGAGGACGGTCACGGGCCTCCCGACGGTCCGCGCCCATGCGTCGGCCCGCGGCCCGCGCGCGCAGGTGACGACGACGTCCCCGTCCGGCAGGGCGGCGTCGCCGTGCACCGAGCCGGCGATGACGCCGGTGGCCCACTCCTCGGCGGTGCGGACGTCGACGAGGGTCAGGGTGTCGGCCGGATCGGCCAGGCGGGCGGCGAGCGCCGCGGGCGAGATGCGTGGGGCGGCCGAGGCCGCTCCGGCCGCTCCGGCAACTCCGGCCTGGAGGCCCGTGGGACGTCGCGACGCCGGCCCACGTCGGATCGGGCTCTCGGTCCACCGCCAGCGCCGGGCGTCGACCGTCAGCAGTCGGCCGAGCAACGGTTCGCCGAGGCCGGCGACGAGGGCCGTCACCTGCGCGGCCATCACCGACCCGACCGCCCCGCAGAGCGCCGGCAGCACACCGTCGATCGCGCACGAGCCTTCGTCGGGCAGGACCTCGGGGTGCAGGTCGTGGAAGTCGACGCCGTCGTCCCCGGCGTCACGGAAGACCGAGACCTGGCCGTCGTAGGACAGCACGGTGCCCCAGACGAACGGGATCCCGAGCGGTGCACAGGCGTCCGAGATCGCCCGCGTGACGTCCACCGCGTCGGCGGCGTCGACCACGACGTCGTGCCCGGCGACGTGCTCGGGCCGGAAGCGACCGACGACCGCGACCACGTCGAGCTCGGGGTCGACCGCGCGGGCCCGGGCTGCAGCGACCTCGGCCTTCGCGACGCCGACGTCCGCGGTGGTGAAGAGCGTCTGCCGGGACAGGTTCGAGCCGTCCACCACGTCGTCGTCCACGATCGTCAGGCGTCCGAGCCCACTGCCCGCCAGGTAGGAGACCACCGGCGCACCGAGCCCACCGGCACCGACGACCAGGACCCGCGCCCGACCGAGTCGTTCCAGGACGTCCGGGCCGGAGCCGGCGAGCGCCGCCGTCCGCGAGCCGAGTCGGCGGCGTGCGGTGCTGACGGTCATGCGTCCTCCTCAGGACCCGGTGTCTCGACCGTGACCATCGTGGCCTTGACCGAGGCGACGGCGACCGACCCGATCTCGAGTCCGAGGTCGCGGACGGCTTCGGAACTCATCAGCGAGACGACCCGGTGCGGGCCGCACTGCAGCTCGACCTGGGCCATCACGGTGTCGACGACGAGCCCGGTGACGATGCCGACGAAGCGGTTCCGTGCCGAGCTCCGGACGCCCGAGGGGTCGGCGAGCTGGTCGCCCCGCGACCGGGCGTACTCCGCGAGCTCCCGACCGTCAACGACCGCCCGTCCGACGGCGTCCGTCGCGCGGCTGAAGGTGCCGCCCTCGACCAGGCGGCGCACGGTGTCGTCGCTGACCCCGAGGTACGTCGCGGCGTCACGGATCCGGAGCTGCGTCATGACGATGACCCTAACTGTGGAACGCCGACCATCGGCTTGTGGACACTCACCGGCTCGGGGGGCAGTATGTGCGGTTCCCGTCCAGCGGCGCTCGGTACCGTCTCCGACGTGAGTTCTCCCCGTACCGGCAGCATCGGCGTCCCGCACGCGGTCCGCCACGTGCCGGTCCGTGCCGGCCTCCGCGGCGCGGTCTCGGCCGCCGCCACCACCGCTGTCCGCACCCCGGAGCTCACCATCGGTGCACTCGGCGTCGTCATCGCGGCGGCCTTCTCGTGGGTCCCGTCAGTCTGGTACGACGAGGCCGCGACCGTCACCAGCGCGCAGCGTTCCTGGCCCCAGCTGTGGGCCGAGCTGCACACCGTCGACGCGGTGCACGGTCTCTACTACGCACTCATCCACACCTGGTTCTGGCTGGTCGGCTACACGCCGTTCACGCTGCGACTGCCGAGCGCGCTGGCCATCGGCGTCGCCGCCGCACTCGTGGTCGCCCTCGGTCGTCGGATCGGCGGCAAGCGCCTCGGGATCACCGCGGGCATCGTGTTCCTGCTCCTGCCCCGGGTGCAGTGGGCGGGCACCGAGGGCCGCCCCTACGCCACCATCACGACCCTCTCCGTCTGCCTGACGCTCGTCGGACTGACCGCCCTCCGTCGCAGCCGACGGGGCCGGGCGACGGGCTGGTGGGTGGCGTACGGCGTGCTCGCCGTCGTCGCGGTCGCGTTCAACGTGTACCTCTCGCTCGCGGTCGTCGCACACGCCGTGGCCCTCGCCTGGACGCTGCTCGCCGAACGGCACGCCCTCCGCCGGGCCACCGTCTCGCGCACCGGCCGCATGCCCGGCGCCCCGCTCGTCACCCGTCGCGTCCTGGTCCGGTGGGTCGAAGCAGCAGCGACCGCCGCGGTCGTCGTCGCGCCGTTCGTCCTCCTGGTGTCGTCCCAGGCGAAGCAGATCGGCTGGATCAAGGGCATCGGCACCGGCACGTTCCGGCAGGTCTTCTCGACGGCGTGGTTCGGCGCCTCCGCCCCGTACGCCGCGATGGCGTGGACGCTCATGGCGATCGGCGTCGCCACCGCCCTGGTGCACGCGCGTCGTCAGGCTCCGTCCGCCAGGGCCGTCGTCCGGGCGCAGGCCGTCCGTGTGGCGCTCCCGCTCGTCGTCGTCCCGACCACGATCCTCCTGCTCGCGACCGCACTGGGCGAGCGTCTCTACTCCCCGAAGTACGCGTCACTGAGCCTGCCGTTCGTCGCGGTCCTCATCGCCCTGGCCCTGACGTTGATCCGGCCGAGGGCGCTGCTCGCGGTCGCCGTCGCCGCGCTCGTCGTCCTGTCGGTCCCCACTGCCGTCGTCGTGAAGGGGCCGGAGGCCAAGTCCGACTCGACCTGGGCCCAGGCCGCGTCGATCATCAGCACCGAGCGCGCCGCTCGCCCGAGCGCGAACGAGGGCGTCGTCTTCGGCAGTGTCTACCGTCACCCGACGACGACGGCGGAGATCATCAAGGTCTCGTACCCGGAGGCGTTCGCCGGACTCACCGACCTGGCCGTCGGCGCGAACGGTGCCGACCAGGGCGTGCTGTGGAACCGGAACGCGGACCTCGCCTCGACGGTCCCCGCCCGTCTCGGCGACATCGACACCGTCTGGTACGTCGGCGGCACGTCGCGCACGATCCGGCCCGGACTGAAGGCCGTGCTCGCGGAGCGCGGGTTCCGTCCGGTGCACAACTGGCAGACCGGCAAGGTCATCATGACGGAGTTCGTCCGCTCCTGACGGTCACCCCGACCGAACGACGTCCGGTCCGGTCCGGTCGACGGCCGGTCCGGTCGCCGTCCGCCGTCAGTGCAGGACGCGGGCGCCGTGCACGGGACCGTGGGCCCGCAGTGCCACGAAGCCGGACGCACTGAGCGCGACCTGCACCTCGAGCGCGGCGTCGCGGTCCGGCACGAGGAACGCCACCGTTGGCCCGCTGCCGGACACCAGTCCGGCGAGGGCACCGGAGCGCTCCCCCAGCTCCAGCGTCTCCGCCAGTGCCGGCTGCAGACGCATCGCGGGAGCCTGCAGGTCGTTGTGCAGGTTCTCGGCCAGGAGCTCGGCGTCGCCGGCACGGAGGGCCTGCAGCACCTGCGCCTCGACGACGGGGGTGCGCGGTGCGGGCGAGATGTCGGCCCGGTAGCGCTCCCGGTGCTCGTCGAGGGCGCGGTACACCGCCGGGGTCGAGAGACCGGTCTCGCTGAGCGCGAGGACCCAGTGGAACTCGCCCTTCGCCAGCGCCGGGCTGAGTTCGTCACCACGACCGGTGCCGACGGCTGTGCCCCCGGCGAAGGCGAACGGCACGTCGGCGCCGAGTTCGGCCGCCAGGCGCAGCAGTTCGTCCCGCCCGAGGCCGGTGCCCCACAGGGTGTCGACGGCCAGGAGGGTCGCGGCGGCGTCCGCCGAGCCTCCGCCCATGCCGCCGGCGACCGGCACCTGCTTGTCGATCGTCAGGTGCACGCCGCCGCGGTGGCCCGCGGTCCGGGCGACCAGACGGGCGGCGCGGATCGCCAGGTTCGTGTCGTCCGTCGGCACCGACGAGGTGTCGATCGGACCGGTGAACCGCACCGAGAAGTCGTCGGCGCGCTCGGCGGTGACGTCCTCGTACAGGGACACGGCCTGGTAGGCGGTGGCGATGTCGTGGTACCCGTCGTCCTGCAGCGCACCGACGGACAGGTGGACGTTGATCTTGCCCGGTGCGCGCGTCCGCACCCGATCCGGAGCGGGCGTCGACGTCATGCGACCAACCTATCCCCGTCCGGGTCGGGCTCCGGTCGCGTCGGCCGCCGCGGCGAACCCGCGCCGCAGGTCCGCGATGACGTCGTCGATGTGTTCCAGGCCGATCGACAGACGGATCAGCCCCTCGCCGACACCGGCGGCCGCGCGCTCGGACGGGGCCATCTGCACGTGGGTGGTCGACGCCGGGTGCACCACCAGGGACCGGACGTCACCGATGTTCGAGACGTGGTCGAAGAGCTCCAGCGCGGCGACGAACCGGCGGCCGGCCGCGACCCCACCGGCGAGGTCGAACGCCAGGACGCTCGACGGTCCCTTCGGCACGTAGCGCTGCTGCAGGTGGTGCCACGGCGAGCTCGGCAGGCCGGCGTAGTGCACGTGCTCGACCTGCTCGTGCCCGTCCAGCCAGGACGCCACCGTCGCCGCGTTCGACACGTGCCGGTCCATCCGGAGCGACAGGGTCTGGATGCCCTGCAGCACCAGGAAGGCGTTGAACGGGGCGATCGCCGGACCGAGGTCCGCCGACAGCTTCGACCGGGTGCGCTGGATGAAGGCGCGGCGCCCGAACTTCTCGGCGAAGTTCGTACCCGAGAACCCCGAGTGCTCGGTCGTCGTCAGCTGCGGGTACTTCTCCGGGTACGCGGCCCAGTCGAACGAGCCGGCGTCGACGATGAGCCCGGCGATCGCACTGCCGTGTCCGGCGAGGTACTTCGTCGCCGAGTGCACGACGATGTCCGCGCCGTGCTCGATCGGACGGACCAGGTACGGCGTCGCGATGGTGTTGTCGACGATCAGCGGGACCCCGGCGTCGTGAGCGACCCCGGCCACCCCGGCGAAGTCCAGGACGTCGCCGCGCGGGTTCGGGATCGACTCCCCGAAGAACGCCCGGGTCTCGGGGCGCACGGCGGCGGCCCACTCGTCCAGGTCGGTCGGGTCCTGCACGAAGGTGAACGCGATCCCCAGGTCCTTCAGGGTCGACGCGAAGAGCGTGTAGGTCGCGCCGTACAGCGACGCGCTCGAGACGACGTGGTCCCCGGCTCGGGCGAGGCCCAGCACCGCCAACGACGTCGCCGCCTGCCCGGACGCCAGCGCCAGGGCCGCGATCCCGCCCTCGAGGTCGGCGATCCGACGCTCGAGCGCCGCCGCCGAGGGGTTGTTCACGCGGGAGTACGTGTGCCCCGGTGCGTTGAGCAGGAACCGGTCGGCCGCGTCCTCGCCGGACGGGTACACGAACGCGGCGGTCTGCGCGATCGGCGGCACGTTCCCGCCGAAGCCCGGGTCGGCCTTGAAGCCGGCCCGGATCTGCCGGGTCTCGAAGGCCCAGTCGTCGTCGGCGGCCATCAGGACACCGCCTCGGCTTCGGCCTCGGCCTCGGCGTCGGCCGGCACCGACGCGCGGACGAGCGGGATGACCTGTTCGCCGAAGCGCTCCATCTCCTCGAGCTGCGGTGAGAACTGGAGCAGCAGCGTGTCGACCCCGGCGTCCTCGTACTCGCGGATCCGCGCGGCGACCTGCTCCGGCGTGCCGACGAACTGCGGACGGAGGCCCCGGTTCGACACCGAGTAGTCCTCGAGCGAGGGGACGTACTCGAGCTGCGACTTCGAGATGAAGTCCTGGTACGACTCGTACGCCTTGCCGTGCTGCACGTCGGTGATGCGGGCCAGCTCGGCCTGCGCTTCCTCCTCGGTCTCGCGGACGATCGCGTAGGCCGCCATCCCGAACGCCTCGAACGGCGGCAGCCCGGCGTCCTCGCGACGCTGACGCATCTCGGCGATCTTCGTCCGGAGTTCCTCGACGGTGCCGCCGTGGGTCAGGTAGGCGTCGGCGTAGTGCGTGATGCTCGCCTTGCCGGCCTCGCTCTCCCCGCCGGCGTAGATGCGCGGGGTGACGCGCGGCTTCGGCTCGAGGTGGGCGTTCTCGACGTCGTAGTACTCGCCGTGGAAGCTGTACGGGGTGTCCCGCCACAGGCCCTTCAGGATCTCGACGAACTCGGCGGTGCGCTTGTAGCGGTCGTCGTGCTCGGAGAAGATGCCGCCGTACTGCCGTGCTTCTTCCGCCCACCAGGCGCTCACCACGTTGAAGGTGAACCGGCCGCCGGAGATGTCGTCGATCGTCGCCGCCTGCTTCGCGGTCACGGCCGGCAGGTGGTACCCGGGACGCATCGCCGCCATGATCTCGAGGCGCTCGGTGGTCGCCGCGATCGCCGCCGCCAGGGCCCACGCCTCGAGACTCGGCGCCGCGACGCCCTTGATGTCGTTGAGGTTCAGCTCCGGCACGAGCGTCAGGTCGAACCCGATCCGCTCGGCGCGCTGCGCCAGGAGCTTCACGTAGTCGAACGTGACCGGCATCTGCTCGTCGTCGACGTTGCGCAGCCAGCCGCCGAAGAGCGGGGTCCAGTATCCGAATCGCACGGGGAGGTTCCTTGGGTGGTGAGGAGGGACGGACGGGAGGCTCGCCCCGGGTGGTGGGGCGGGCCTCCCGTCCGGTGGATGGTCGGGACGGTGCGGCCGGGGCCGGGTGGGCGGCTGGCCTCGTCAGGTCAGGCGTGTGCCGCGGCGGCCGCGTACTCCGCGTCGAGCAGGCCGCCGAGGAAGCGGGCGATCGAGCGCGGCCCCGAGGCGGGCGCGACCGCCTCGACGGCGGGGTTGTAGTTCGTGTTCGTGTTGATGTCGTACACGACGGTGCGCCCGTCGGTGGTCTCCATGAACTCGACGCCGGCGATCTGGATGCGCTGGTCGGCGAGGAAGCCGCGCAGCTGCTGGACCAGCGGGTGGTCCGCGGTGACCTCGGTGCGGACGGAGAACGTCTCGGTGGCACCGCCGTCGGTACCCGGGACGTCGCACACCGCACCCGCGATGGTCTGCGGGACCTCGCACGCGTCCGCCGGGCAGAGCTCGAAGCTGCCGGCGCTCGTGTCGACGCGCACCGCGTAGACGAACTCGCCACCGACGAACTCGGCCCGGGTGATGAACGGCTCGCGCGCCGTCAGGTACTCCTGCAGCAGCGTGATGCCGTCGACCGGCGCCTCGAACTCGGGGCTGTCGACGTACGCGTCGAACTCGGCCAGCGAGTCGAAGCGGCGGACGCCGAGGCCCTTGCCGCCCTGGTTGTGCTTCGTGATGAACGGGACGTCCTGGCCCCCGGTGAAGGTGGCCGCCGACTGCTTGAGCGTCGTCGTGCCGAACACCGCGGTCGTCCTGGGCACGTCGAAGCCCGCGGCGCGGAGCAGACCGTGCTGCGCGACCTTCGACACCTCGAGCTCGAGGACGTGGCTGCCGCCGACGACCTGCCGGCCGGCACGCTCGAGCCAGCCGAGCAGCGCCCGGGTGTACTCCTTGCTGTACTCGTGCCCGCGGGTGTGGCTGCTGGCCGACATGCGGCTCCAGTAGACGCCCGGCTCCGGCTCGGCAGCCAGGTCGACCTGCCCCTCGGTCAGGAGGATCTCCTGCACCGGGACGCCCTCGGCCTCGAAGGCGGCGGCGAGCGGCGGGAACCACTCGGGGTTCTCGTGGATGACGTACACGCGCGGAGTGCTCACCGCACCACCCTAGGCACGGTGTCGTCGCACCTGCCAGGTGTGTGACGTGGTGTTGCAGGCGCACCACACTGCTGCCCCCACGACACAACGCCCCGCACTCGGCGGGGCGTTGGCTGGGTGCGGGAGGCCCG
The DNA here is from genome assembly GCF_030433875.1 of Curtobacterium sp. PsM8. Classification (NCBI taxonomy): domain Bacteria; kingdom Bacillati; phylum Actinomycetota; class Actinomycetes; order Micrococcales; family Microbacteriaceae; genus Curtobacterium; species Curtobacterium sp. PsM8. Next base: position 76,544 of record NZ_JARUXD010000006.1, read on the forward strand.
GAGGCGTCCTGCACCGCCAGGATACCAGTTCAGTGGGGCGCACCCGAAGCGTCGAAGGACTGCTGGCCGACGACTCCGAGCAGTTCGAGCTTCTGCGCGTCCTCGCTGCCCGCGGGAGCGGTGAACAGCAGGAGCGCCTGCGCCTGGTCGTCCGTGTGCAGGACCTGGCAGTCGACGGTGATCCGGCCGAGCTCGGGTTGCACGATGGTCTTGTTGTCCGACCAGCGACTCGCGACCTCGTGCAGGGCCCAGAGCTCGGCGAACTCGGGGCTCCGCCGTTCGAGTTCCGCGATGAGTTCGGTCGCCCGTCGGTCCCCGGGCCCGGCCAGGCCGACCGCGGCCCGGAGCGACGCCACGACGACTCGGCCCAGGTGTTCGTGCTGCTCGGCCGCGTACTTCGCCCGTTCGGTGCCGCTCACGAACCACCGCCACGCCTGGTACCGCTCGTTGCCGGCCAGACCCACGGACGTGCCGAGGAGCGCCGCCGCCATCGGGTTCTCGACGAGGGTCTCCCCCAGGTGGTTCACGACGATCGCCGGTGTGTCCGCCAGCCGGTCCAGCACGCGGAGGATCGCTGGGTCGACGTGGTCGGCGCGGTGCATCCGGACGGGTGCGTTCTGCCCGGTCAGGTGGAACAGGTGGTCCCGTTCGTCGAGCGAGCACCGGAGGGCACGGGCGATCGCGGCGACCATCTGCTCCGACGGCTGCGGGCCGCGCTGCTGTTCGAGCCGCGTGTAGTAGTCGACGGACATGCCGGCGAGGGCCGCCACCTCTTCACGACGGAGGCCCGGGGTGCGCCGCCGAGCGCCGGCCCCGATCCCGACGTCCTCCGGGCGGAGCAGCTCCCGTCGGCGGCGGAGGAAGTCGGCGAGGGCTGCACGGTCCATGCCCCCAGTCTGCTGCGTCGATCACGCCGGAGCCAGGGAGCGCCGGTCCCCCGATGACCGCGCTCTGGTTGCCCCGACCCGCACGGCGCATCGTGGTGGTCATGGACATCACGAACAGCACCGTCTTCATCCCCGGCGCGACCTCGGGCATCGGCCTGGCCCTCGCGCTCCGCCTGCAGCAGGCCGGCAGCACCGTCGTCGTCGGCGGCCGTCGCCAGGCCCTCCTCGACTCGATCGCCGCCGAGCACGGCCTGGACACCGTGCAGGTCGACGTCGCCGACGCGGAGTCGATCCAGCAGGCGGCCGAGACCGTCCTCGCCGCCCACCCCGCACTCGACACCCTGGTGACGATGTCGGGCATCATGCGGAACGAGGACCTCCGCGACCCGGCGCACATCTCGGACGCCGTCGAGATCGTCGAGACGAACCTGGTCGGCACGATCCGGCTGATCGACGCGTTCCTGCCGCACCTGCTCAGCCGCCCGAATGCGACGGTCATGACGGTGTCGTCGGGTCTGGCGTTCGTGCCGCTGACCGCCACGCCGACCTACAGCGCCACCAAGGCCGGCGTGCACGCGTACACGCAGGCGCTCCGGCAGCAGCTCGTCGGCTCGTCGGTCGAGGTCCTCGAGCTCGCGCCGCCGGCCGTCGCCACCGACCTGATGGGTGGGCAGGACTTCGGCGGGATGCCGCTCGACGCGTTCATCGACGAGGTCGTCGGCCTGGTCGAGTCCGGTGCGACTCCGGAGATCCTGGTGCAGAACGTCCAGCCGCTGCGCTGGGCCGAGCGCGACGGGAACCACCAGCAGATCCTCGAGATGATGGCTGCGCGCGAGCACTGACCCACTCCGCCGTCCTGACATGTAGAACATCGTGCTGCTCCGGCATGTCAGGATGGGTGGATGCGACCAGCACCGTACGAGGAAGCCCTGCCGTCCGGACGCCTGATGCCTGTGGTCGGCATCGCCGTGATCGCCATCGCGGTCGCCGCGGTCGCACTCCCGCTCGTCCTGCCGCCGTCACCCGGTCACGGCCTCGGTCCCGGAGACGTCGCGGTCCTCCTCGGGACACTCGTCGTGACGGTCGTCCTCGGCATCGGCGTCGTCCGGATGCGACAGACGATCCGCGTCGACGAGGTGCTGGAGGTCCGCGTCACCCCGTTCTGGTACCGACGCCGCATCCCGCTCGACCGGATCGCGTCGGTGACGCCGATGGAGATGAACGGCCTGAACTCGGGCGGCTGGGGCATCCGCCTGATCCCGAGCGGGACCGCGATCCTGCTGGACAACGGGCTGGGCGTGCACGTCACCGTCCGCGGCAAGCGTGCACTGCGGTTCCGCTGCGGCGATCCGGACGCGCTCGTCGCCGCCCTGGAGGCACGGGGCGCGTCCGTCGGCTGAGTCGCGTCCGTCGGGCGGCGTCGGTCAGTCGTTCGTGCCGGCCGCCGCGAGGACGGTGCGGCCGAGACGCACGAAGTCGTCGACGCCGAGCTCCTCGCCGCGGGCGGTCGGCGCGATGCCGGCGGCTTCGAGGACCTCCGACGCGTGCGCGCTGCCGCCCAGGACACCGGAGAGCGCCTGGCGGAGCATCTTCCGACGCTGCTGGAACGCCGCGTCGACCAGGGTGAACACCCGCGATCGCAGCTGTTCGTCACCCGGGGGCTCGTGCCGGTCGAAGCCGACCAGGACACTGTCGACGTTCGGCACCGGCCAGAACACCTGCCGGCTGACCTGTCCGGCGATCCGCCACGACCCGTACCAGGCGGCCTTGACGCTCGGGGAGCCGTAGACCTTGCTGCCCGGGTCGGCGGCCAGGCGGTAGCCGACCTCGGCCTGCACCATGACGAGCGACCGGACCAGGGACGGGAAGGTCGCGAGCAGGTGCAGGAGCACCGGCACGGACACGTTGTAGGGCAGGTTCGCCACGAGGTGCGTCGGCGCGACGGGCAGGTCCTCTGCCGAGACCTGCATGGCGTCCTGGTGGACGACGGTCAGGCGGGCGTCGGGCTGCATCGCGGAGACGGTCGTCGGCAGGTGCGCGGCGAGCCGGGCGTCGATCTCGACAGCCGTCACGGCAGCGCCGGTCTCGGTCAGGCCGAGGGTCAGCGACCCGAGCCCGGGCCCGACCTCGAGCACCGCCGACTCGGGCGTGACGCCGGCGATCGACACGATGCGTCGGACGGTGTTGGCGTCGTGCACGAAGTTCTGGCCGAGCTTCTTGGTGGGCGTGACGTCGAGCGTCGCCGCGAGTTCCCGGATCTCCGCCGGGCCGAGGAGCGCACCCACGGCTACTGCACCACCGTGACGGGTTCGGCGTCCCACATGCCGTAGACCAGTTCGGTGTTCGAGGTGATCTGCGCCGCGAGCATCGACACGTCGGTCCCCAGCGTCTCGGCCATCGACCGCAGCGTGTGCGGGATCAGGTACGGCGCGTTCGGCCGACCGCGGAACGGCGTCGGGGTGAGGAACGGTGCGTCCGTCTCAACCATGATCAGGTGGCGCGGTGCGACGTGCAGGGCGTCGCGCAGGTTCTGCGCGTTCTTGAACGTCACGGTGCCGGCGAACGACATGTACCAACCGCGCTCGGCACACAGGCGCGCGAGCTCCGGACCGCCGGAGAAGCAGTGGAAGACCGTGCGCTCCGGGGCCCCGACACGCTCGAGGACCTCGACCACGGCGTCGTGGGCGTCCCGGTCGTGGATCGTCAGCGCCAGGTCGTGGTCCTTCGCGATGCGGATGTGCTCCTCGAAGGAGCGGATCTGCGCCGCCCGGCCGTCGTCACCCGTGCGGAAGAAGTCGAGCCCGGTCTCTCCGATCGCCCGGACCCGGTGCAGGGCCGCGAGCTCGGCGATGCCGGCCAGGTGTTCGTCGAGCAGGCCCTGTTCGTCGAGGACGGGGGCTTCGTTCGGGTGCAGGGCGACCGCGGCGAGTACCCGGGGTTCCCGTGCCGCGATCGACGCCGACCACTGCGAGGTGGCGAGGTCTGTGCCGACCTGCACGACTCCGCGGACACCGACGCTCGAGGCACGGTCGAGGTGCTCCCGGTAGTCGAGCGGACCGTCGCCGCCGTCGCCGACACCGTCGGCGATCTCCATGTGCGTGTGGTTGTCGTACACCGGCACGGTGAGGGCCTGCGGCAACGGCGGGTACGTCAGGTCCCGCTTCTGCCCGCCGCCGTCGCCGCCGCGAGCGCGGACGTGCGCGTCGGTCACGCGGCGCCCTGCTCCGGCTGCTCGATGCGCGGGAACAGCCCGGCCGCGAGGGGCGTCACCGTCTCCGAGCCCTGCCACTCCCAGGCGCGGTCGATGCGCTGCTCGGCGATGGTCCCGCCGGCACCGATCGAGGCCCAGAGCTTCTCGGTCGCCTTCGGCATCACCGGGGACACGAGCACGGCCACCGTGCCGAGGCCCCGGAGTGCGGTGACGAGCACGGTCGCCAGTCGCTCGCGCTGGGCGTCGTCCTTCGCCAGGGCCCAGGGCTCCTGCTCGGTGATGTAGCCGTTCAGGGCGTCGACGAGTTCCCAGACCGTGGTGATCGCGTCGTGCGGGGCGAACGCGGCGATCGACGCGTCGGCCCGCTCGGTGACGGCCTGCGCGAGGGCGTCGACCGCGGCGTCGGACTCGGTCAGCTCGCCGCGCTCCGGGACGGCACCGTCGAAGTACCGGTTGAGCATCGCGACGATGCGGGAGGCCAGGTTGCCGAAGCCGTTCGCCAGCTCGGCCTGGTAGCGCGCTGAGATGTCTTCCCAGCTGAAGTTGCCGTCCTGCCCGAAGGTGATCGCGCGGAGGAAGTAGTAGCGGAAGGCGTCGGAGCCGAACGTGTCGGTGATCTCGCTGGGGGCGATGCCGGTCAGCTTCGACTTGGACATCTTCTCGCCGCCGACGAGCAGCCAGCCGTGGCCGAACACGCGCTCCGGCACCGGGAGCCCCGCGGCCATGAGCATCGCGGGCCAGATCACGGCGTGGAAGCGGGCGATGTCCTTGCCCACGATGTGCACGCTGGGCCAGAGGCGCTGGAAGGCCTCGTCGTCGTCGGTGCCGTAGCCGAGCGCGGTGATGTAGTTCAGCAGCGCGTCGAACCAGACGTAGAGGACGTGGTCGGAGTCCCACGGGATCTGGATGCCCCAGTCGAAGCTCGACCGCGAGATCGACAGGTCACGCAGGCCCTGCTTGACGAAGGAGACGATCTCGTTGCGGACGCTCTCCGGCTGGATGAACTGCGGGTTCGACTCGTACAGGTCGAGCAGGCGCTGCTCGAAGTCGGACATCCGGAAGAAGTAGTTGCGCTCGGCCAGGACCTCGACCGGGATGGAGTGGATCGCACAGACCTGCTGGCCCTCGTACGGACCGGTGCCGGGGACCAGGTCGCTCGGCTGCTTGTACTCCTCGCAGCCCACGCAGTAGAAGCCCTCGAACTCGCCGGCGTAGATGTAGCCGTCGTCGTAGAGCTTCTGGAGGAACGCGGTCACGCCACGCTCGTGACGCTCGTCGGTCGTGCGGATGAAGTCGTCGTTCGCGACGTCGACGGTGTCGAGCAGCGGCTTCCACGCGTCGGTGACCAGACGGTCCGCCCACTCCTTCGGGGTCACGTCGTTCGCCGAGGCGGTGCGCAGGATCTTCTGCCCGTGCTCGTCGGTGCCCGTGAGCAGCCAGGTGTCGTCGCCGCGCTGGCGGTGCCAGCGCGCGAGGACGTCCGCGGCGACCTCCGTGTACGCATGCCCGATGTGGGGCACGTCGTTGACGTAGAAGATCGGCGTGGTGATCGAGAACGAGCTGCCGTCGGCCATGCGGACCATCCTAGAGGCGAGCCCGAGCCCCGTGACGCGCGGTCACCCGGCCTGTGGACAACCGGACGGGGGGGCCCGGGGGGGGGCCCCCCCCGCCGCCCGGCCCGCCCGGGGCGGGGGGGGGGGGCCGGGGGGGCGCCGCCCCGCCGGGGGGGGGCGCCGGGGGC
>NZ_JARUXD010000070.1:0-18088 GCF_030433875.1 Curtobacterium sp. PsM8
GTGCGAGTTCGACTCGCACCGCGCCTCCCGTCTGTGGTCTGTCGGCCCGCCTGCTCGGCGCAGGCGGCGCGCCGAGCGGTCGAGACTCCCCGCTCAGTTCCGTCAAGTGGTCAGCAGCCGTCGTTCCGGGAGACCCGGTGCGACCGTTCCTGACCGCTCGGCGACCGCAGGCGGGCGCGTCGGGATCGGGTCCCTCAGACCTGCTGGCCGTTGAGGAGGATCGGACCCTCCGGCCAGTCCTCGAGCCGGGCCGTCACCGGCCGGACCATCCAGCCGCCCTGCTCGGTCTCGACGACGCCGGCGCCCTCCGCAGTGAAGGCGCTGAAGGTGCCGATCGCCTCGGGGAACTCGTGCCAGCCCATGTGGGCGTAGAAGGGTATCCGGTCCTCGCCGGCGCCGAGGAAGCCGTACGGCACGCGGAGCCCGTCGAGCACGTCGTGGACACGTTCCATCAGCTCGCGGCCCACACCGGTGCCCTGCAGGCGCGGTGAGACACCGACCAGGCCGGTGTCGCCCACCAGGACGTCCTCGCCGCCGACCGTGACGAACATCCGGCGGATGCCGACGTGGGCCAGGACGACGCCGTCCTCGGTCCGGCCGAGCACGCGGCGCTCGGGTTGCATCCCGGACCAGCTCCGGCCTCCGACGTACCAGTGCGACCAACTCGGGAACGCCTGCGCCAGCATCGCTGCGATCGCCTCGTGGTCGGTGAGCGTCAGTGCGCTCTCCTCGACCACCTCCCACCGGATGTCTTCGCTCATGTTCCCATCTTGGGCTATTCGAGATGCGACATGAACAGTTGCGTCCGCCAGTGAAGGGTAATACGTTGCACATCACTGCGGGGAGCTCGCAGAGATGGAGGGAATGGACATGATCACGAAGTTGATCCTCGGCGCAGCCGTCGTGGGCACGCTCGTCAGCGGCACGGTCGCGCTCGATGCCGCGACCGCACCCCGGGCAGAGGCGGCGGCCTGCTACGGGTCGGTCAGCCTGCTGAAGGGCAAGAACAACACTTGCTCGAGCGCTCGCCATTGGAACGCCATTCGAAATTCTTCTTCCAAGTACGGTGCCTGGGTCGGCCGATCGGGGTGGTCGTACCAAAGCCTCTGCTGGGCCAATGTCGTCTCGTACGGGATGACTGCGAGGTAACCGGTGCGCCGAGAGCGTGGTTGCGCCGGCGTGGCGATCGCGATCGCGGTGGTCGTCACGCTCCTCTCGTCTGGGTGTGCACGAATCACGGAGACCCAGGTGGCGGGCGCCGCGGCCGAATCTTCACTCGCTCCTGCTGGTCCGTGGGCCGATGAGTTCCGTGAAGCGCTCGGTGCGGGCGTCTCCTCGTACGAGGAGAAGATTCTCGCTGACGGGCAGATCACCACCGCTGAGGTCGAGGACGTGCACGGACGAGTGAGTGGATGTCTCGCCGACTCGGGACTCGGGATCAAGTACGACCCAGACGGGGGCTTCGACCTGCTCTCTCTCGACGGAAAGTACCCCGACGATTTCTTCGACAGGTCCGATCCGGTACTGCGCGCGTGCGAGAAGAAGTACGACGAGTACGTGACGATGCTCTTCGAGGAATCCCGACGCAATCCGGAGAAGCAGGACGAAGCGAAGATCACCGTTGCGTGTCTTCGGAGGGTCGGCGTGGTCGGGAACGACTACACCGAGCGGAAGTGGCGGGCCGAGTCCGACTCCGGAGTGTTCTCGTTCAACGAGTACGACAAGCGCGCACAGCAGTGCCGACTCGATCCGCTCGGGCTGTGGCGGGAACCGTGAGGCTACGATCGTGCGCCCTGCTGGCGGTGTGTTTCACGGTTCTGAGCGGCTGCGCCCAGACGCCTCCGGACGGTGGCGAGCCGACTCCCGATCGGGTCGACCCCGCGGCCTTCACGGCCGCTGGCCCCTGGGCGGCAGAGTTCGCGGAAGCAGCGCTGGCTCCGTACCAAGAGGAGATCCTGTCGGACGGGGTGATCACCGCCGACGAACGCGCTGATGCACGAGCACGGACGAGCAAGTGCATGCGGAGCCACGGGTACCGGTACGAGGAACACCGTGACGGTGCTGCCGACATCGATCCGTTGCATCGTCAGAGCGAGAGCATCGAGCAGGTCGCGTCGTACCTGGCTGACTGCTCGCGGCGGTTCGACCACGACATCTCGATGCTGTTCGATGCGGTCCGACGGAACCCGGAGCACCGGGCCGAGGCCGCGATCCAGGTGGCGTGTCTGCAGCGCTCGGGAGTGGTCGGCGCGGATTACACCGAACGGCGATGGCGAAGTGAGCAGGCCGACGACCGTTTCTCCTTCGAGCAGTGGTCTCCGGAGGCCACCCAATGTCGGCTGGACCCGCTCGGCCTCGGGCGGCAGGGATGAGCGAGCGACGAAGTGGAAGGGGTCGCCAGGGGGCGGCTCTGCATTCTGCTTCCGACATCACTTGCGTGGAGGACCGCCACGAGGTCCGTGGCGAACAGAGAGAAGAAAGATCGTGAAGAAGTTGGTCATCAGTACCGCGCTCGTCGGCATCGTCATCAGTGGAGGCGTTGCTTGGTCGTTCGAGAAGCTCTGCTACCCCAACGTGACGCAGTACGGGATGGTCCGAGCCTGATCGGCGCACGAGTTGTTCTCGCTACCGACGGCGGTTCGGTTCCTCGCCGTGATGCTCGCGACTGGAGCCCTCGCTGGCTGCACATCCGGTCCAACCGATGCTCGTCACGACACTCGCTCTGCACTGGCGGACGATCCATGGGGCGCGGAGTTCGCGCAGGCTCGAGACGAGGGCTCGCCCTACGAACGGAACGTGTTGGCGGACGGTGTCGTGGCCGCTGCTGAGGTCAGTGAATCGCACCGTCGAGTGCAGACGTGCATGCGCGACGGCGGCTTCGACCTCGAGTGGACCGAGGAGAACACCTACGAGGTGACGGCCTCGGACGGAAGCGAACTCACGAAGGACGTGGACGCCGCGCTCGAGCAGCTGCGGCTCGCGTGCCTCGACAGATGGGACCACAGCATCACGTACCTCTTCACCGAGACTCGACGGAACCCTGAGAAGCAGGACGACGCGAAGATCACCGCCGCGTGTCTGCGGAAGTCCGGGCTCGTCGGCGCTGACTACACGGAACGCCTATGGCGGTCCGAGAACGACACCGGCAGCTTCTCGTTCGACGAGTACGACCCCGCTGCCGTGCAGTGTCGACTCGACCCACTCGGCCTCTGGCGGCAGGGATGAGCGGGCGGCGCAACAGCATGCTGTCCGGCTCGCTCCTCGGTCTCGGCAGCCTGCTGGTCGCTGCAGCCGCCGGTGTCGGCGCGGTCGTCGCACTCCCGGCCGATCCGCCCGCGGCCCTGCGGACGGCGACCCCGGTCGAGACGGTGGCGGTCACCGAGCGGTCGGACGCCGACGAACACCAGGTGCAGCTGGCGCTCGACACCGGTGCGCCCCGCGCTGTGGTCACGAGCCGCACCGGCATCGTCACGTCCTCGTCGTGCTCGACCGGCGGAGTCCTCCGGAGCGGCACGGAGATCGCCCGGGTCGACGACCTGCCGGTGATCGCGTTGGCCAGTGGGACGCCGCTGTTCCGAGACCTCCACGACGACGACCGGGGCGAGGACGTCCGCGGACTGCAACAGGAACTCGCTCGACTTGGTTCGACGATCACCGTCGACGGGATCGTCGGACCGGGGACGCTCCGGGCAGCGCGGTCGTTCCTCCTGGCCCACGACGTTCCCCGTTCGGCGCTCTCGGACGACACGATCGAGCGCTCGGCCTTCGCGTGGATCCCCGCGGCAGAGGCAACGGTCCGGACCTGCACGGCAGTGGTCGGGGCGCCGGTGGACGCCGACGGCACGCTCGTCGAGCTGCCCGCCGAACTGCGCGGAGCACGGATCGAGCAGCTCCCGGCGGACGTCGTGGCCGGCCCGCGTGCGATCACCGTCGGACAGTTCCGCAGCGCCGTCGACGACCACGGAGTGGTGACGGACCCGGCAGCACTCGCGCAGATCGGCGCGCTGCCGGAGTACGCCGCCACGGTGGCGTCCGCCGACGGCGTCCCCACGCTGCCGACGACGTGGGCGCTCGCCGAGCCGCTCACGGTCCAGGTCGTCCCCCCGACCGCACTCTGGGACCTCCGGGACGACCACGCGTGCGTCCAACCGGTGACCGGGGATCCCGTCCCGGTCGAGGTCGTCGGATCGGAACTCGGTCAGTCCTTCGTCCGGGCCGGATCGGGGACCACACTCGACCGCATCCGCGCGACACCCGAGGGTGGTCGGCCGTGCCGGTGAGCCTCAGCGCTGTCGGGCACCGGTGGCCGAACGGCACCGAGCTGTTCCACGACGTCGAGCGGACCTTCGACGAGGGCACCGTGACGGCCTTGGTCGGCCCGAGTGGGTCCGGGAAGTCGACGCTGCTCGCGATCCTCGCCCGGATGACCACGCCGACGTCCGGACGGGTGGAACTGCCCGATGACGCCGCCGTGCTGTGGGTGTTCCAGAACCCGCACGGGGTGGCGCGCCGGACCGCCCTCGACCACGTGACCCTGCCGTTGCTCGCCCGAGGGATGCGTCGACGTGCGGCCGAGGACCGGGCCATGGTCGTCCTCGAGCGTTTCGGTCTCGCGGGCCGGGCCGCAGCGCGGTTCCGCGAACTCTCGGGTGGCGAGGCACAGCGGCTGATGCTCGCTCGGGGCGTCGCCGCGGCCCCGACGCTCATGCTCGTCGACGAACCCACCGCGCAACTCGACCGGACGACCGCGGCCGAGGTGAACGACGTGATCGCCGAACTCGCAGCCGCCGGCACCACGGTCGTCGTCGCGACGCACGACGATGCCACACGGGCAGCATGTGGAGCTGTCCTCGACCTCGGGGCCTTCCGGTGAGCCGGCCCGGCATGCGGACGATCGAGGTGCTCCGGGAAGCCTGGCGGGACCTCAGCTCGGGTGCCGGCGCCGGGGTCGTCTGCGCGGTGGTCCTGGCGGTGCTGCTCGCCGGAGTCGTCGGCAGCCGGACCGTCACTGTCACAGCCGACGTCCGCGCCGCCGCCCAGTGGGTGACGTCCGGTGCCGCGACGCAGGTGTTCACGGCTGCCGGACGGATCGACGGGCGAGCGTGCGCGGCACTGGCCGACGAGCCGAACGTGCTGGCCGCCGGGGCCTTCCGGAAGACCGAGGACGGCATGGTCGTCGCGGCGCTCCCGGGAAGCTCGATCCCGACCTACGAGGTGACCGGCGGAGCGACCGCACTGTTCAGCGTCACAGGGTCCACGGCCGACGCGGGTGTCGTCGTCGCCCCCGAGGTGGCCGACGTCCTCGGCGTCCGGGCGGGCCAGCGCATCGCCACCCCGGACGGCCCGGTCCCGGTCGCCGGGGTCTACGCCTACCCGGACGACGGCCGCGACCCCGAGCTGTCGTACGCGGTCCTGGCACCCGCCGCTGACGACGGTGCGCCCTTCGATACGTGCTGGGCGACGATCTGGCCGGCGGACGAGTCCGCCGTCGCCGCGCTCCGGCGGACACTGCTGACGGCGACCGGTTCCGAGGACGGCGAGCGGTCGACGCTCGGCCAGCTGAACCCCCGGTCCGGCACCACGTTCCTTCCGAGCGAACCGCCGACCGTGGGCTTGCTCGAGTCGGTGGCGCTCGGACTCGGACTGGTGGTCGGGTGCGCCGCGGTGCTGCGTCGGCGGTTGTCCATCGCCTCGGACCGTCACGTCGGGGTCGGTGTGGCGGCGCAGGCGCTCGGCATCGCGGTCCAACACCTGGCGTGGGGCTCGGTGGGCGCGACGCTGGCGCTCGCCGTGTCCGTCGTGATGGTCCGGGGCCTGCCGGCCGGCGACGGTCTGCCGATCCTCACCGGTGCCGCAGTGCTCAGCGCGCTCGGACTCGTCGGTGTCGTCGTCGGGGGAGCCGCGAGCGTCGCGCTGATCCGGGAGCGTGACCTGCACCGGTACTTCCGCACCCGATGACGGTGACCGGGAGGCGCGGCGCACGCCCGCTACGTCACCCGCGACCGGCGGTGGTCACCTCGATGCGGTTCGCCCACGGGTCGTCGAACGCGACCGTCCGTCCGTCGTCCGCGGTCTGCACCCCGGCATCGCGCATGCGCGTGGTCAGCGCTCCGAGGTCGTCGACGGCCGGGACCTCGATCCGGACCAACCCGAGGCCGAGCGCCTGCTGCCGGCGACCCGCTCCCCGGGAGTTCCACGTGTTCATCGCCATGTGGTGGTGGTATCCGCCGGCGCTGACGAACAACGCCTGGCTGCCCATCGCTGCGGTGGTCGCGAAGCCGAGCGTGTCGACGTAGAACGCCTTCGCTGCGGCCACGTCCCCGACCGACAGGTGCACGTGGCCGACTCGGCCGGGTCGGGCGTCCGCGTGCTCGAGCGCCTCGGCGGTGAGGTGCTCCTGCAGGAACGCGTTCGGGTCGATGTACACGGTGTCCATGTCGATCGACCCGTGCGTCCACGACCACTCGGTGCGGTCGCGGTCCCAGTACAGCTCGACGCCGTTGCCCTCGGGGTCGGTGAAGTAGAACGCGTTGCTGACCAGGTGGTCGGCGCTGCCGGTGAACGACTGCGGGTACCGCGTGGCGACGGAGTACAGCGCGGCGGCCAGGTCCGCACGGTCGTCGAACACGACGGCGGTGTGGAACAGGCCGGCCTGCCCGGGGCTCGCGTGCCGGAGCGCAGGCTCGTGCTCGAGCACGACGACGGGCACGTCGAGCGCACCACCCGCCGGCACCGCACCACCAGTCGGCACAGCACCCGCGACCGGCACCGCACCCCCGCCCGCCGCCGGCCGCCCGAGCACGACCCGCGCCCCCTCCTGCACGAGCACCGTCAGCCGCACACCGTCCCGGTAGAACGCCGTCATGGCATCGAGGTCGGCGACCCGGAGCGTGACGGCGCCCATCCCGGTGTCCGCGGCGAGGAGGTCCTGCGAGTTCATCCGCTCAGTCTGCGCCGAGATCGTTGACGCGTCAACAAAACGAGCCCGAGCGCCCCGACACCCTCACTTCGCGCTGAACCCACCGTCGGTCTTGAGCAGCTGCCCGTTCACCCACCCGCCGTCCGGCCCGCACAGGAACCCGACGAGCGCGGCGGTGTCGGTCGGCATCGACGGCCGTCCGAGCGGGGTCTGGTCGACGGCGGACTGCCGGATCTCGTCCGTCATCCACCCGGTGTCGTTCGGCCCCGGGTTGATGGTGTTCGCGCTCACCCGGACGTCGCCGAGCTCGATCGCCGCCCCGACGATCAGCCGGTCGAGGGCTCCCTTGCTGGTGCCGTACGGCAGGTTGAACCCGACGTGGTCGCTCGTCAGCGCGATCACCCGGCGGCGGTCGAGCGGCACGTCGGCACCCTCCCGCAGTCGTCGCGCGTAGGCCTGGACGATGAGGAACGGCGCGCGGACGTTCACGGCCAGGTGCTTGTCGAACGACTCGACGGTCGTCGTCGCGAAGTCGGAGTCCGCCGACTCGCAGTGCGACATGACGACGGCGGTCACCGGTGCGCCCGCCTCTGCCTCGGCACGGCCGACGAGTGCGGCCGCCTGCTCCGGGTCACCCAGGTCGACCGGGAGGCGCGTCACGGCAGCTCCCGCCGCCACACACTCCGCGACGACCGCGTCCACCCCCGCCGGGTCGGCAGCCCCGTGCACCCGCTCGTCGTACGGACCCCACCAGCTGATCGCGAGGTCCCAGCCGTCGGTCGCGAGGCGGATGGCGATCGCGGCGCCGATGCCGGCTCGTCGGCCGACCCCGGTCACCAGGGCGAGTGGTCTGCGGTTCGTCATGCGGGCCTCCATCCCGACCGTGCGGCGGTGCACGGTCCTGACCACCTTGGCATCACACCCGGTTGCTCGTCAGCCGGACCCGGCCGGGACGGGCCAAGATGGACCGATGCCCCCTGAACGCCGAGGTCGCCGCCCGCGACCCGAAGACCTGCCGGTCGAGCAGGCCCGCGACCGCATGTCGTCGTACATCTACGGCAACATCACCGTGCTCGCCGTCGCGATCGCCGTCTCACCGGAGCAGATCGAGCACGGCGCCGCGGTGCTGACGGTGCTGGCGACCGCGGTCCTGACCTACCTGGCGCACGTCCTGTCGCACCTGGTGGCACACTCGATCGGTGCCACCGACGACGAGGACGCCCGTCGCGAGACCGTCGCGGTGATCACGCGCAACGCGAACCCGATCGCCACCTCCGGGCTGATCCCGGCGGTGCTCTACGCGGCCGCGTGGGTCGGGTGGCTGCCGGCAGAGGGCGCGCAGATCGCGGCGGTCGTCATCCTGGTCGTCCGCATCGGCCTGGTCGGGGTGGTCCTGCAGCGGTTCAGTGGGAAGCGCCCCTCGTTCCTGGGGCTGTGGGGCGGGATCGTGCTCGCCGCGGTCGCGCTCGCCATCTCGCTGGTGAAGGTGGTGGCGACACATTGAGCACCGAGGCACCCGAGGCGAGCCCCGCGGACGAACGCCGCAGGTCGACGAAGCGGTTCATCCGCGACCTGGTGGTCATCGTCGTGCTGGCGCTGCTCGCCTCGTTCCTGGTCAAGGCGTACCTGGTGCGCTCGTTCTACATCCCGTCGGAGTCGATGGAGAACACCCTGCTCGTCGGCGACCGCGTGCTCGTCAACGAGCTCGTGCCGCACGTGATGCCGCTCGAGCGCGGGGACGTCGTCGTCTTCCGCGACCCGAACGCGTGGCTCGGCCCGGGGCAGGGCGACGACCTCATCAAGCGGGTCATTGGGCTGCCGGGCGACCGCGTGCAGTGCTGCGACGCCCAGGGCCGGCTGTCGGTGAACGGGCACGCCGTCGACGAGCCGTACGTGCGGCTGCCGGCGGACGTGAAACGGGTGTCGGGCGACGACTTCTCGATCACGGTGCCGAAGGGGCGGATCTGGGTGATGGGCGACAACCGGTACAACTCGGCCGACTCGCGCATCCACGGCAACGTCCCGCTGGACGACGTCGTCGGCCGCGCGTTCGTCATCACCTGGCCGGCCGACCGGTGGTCGGTGCTGTCGCGCTACGGCGCGGAGTGGGACGCGGTGCCCGAAGCGAAGTGACGCAGGGCGACGTGACGCACCGCGACGTGACGGGGCGGGCCCGCACCGCGCCTCCCGGCCGGGAGGCTCAGCACCCGACGGTCGTCAGCGTCACCTTCGCGACCTGGTCGGCTCGGACCTGAGCCCGCTCCGGGCACAGGTCGCCGGCGCGGACGGTGACCTCGCCGAGGGGCACGCCCGCGAAGTCGGCGGTGTCACCCGGGTAGACCTGCTGGTGCGACGACGGTTCCCCGTTGGGCAGGAACACCTTCACCTGGTACGGGTGGTCGGCGGCGTTCTGCGACACCGTGACGGACACCTGCCCGGTCGGGTTCTGCGCGCCGCAGCCGGTGAGGGCCAGGGTCGCGCCACAGACCAGGGCGAGGACGGGGACGACACGGCGGAGCACCGCCCCAGAGTACGCGGCGGCGGCCGGGTGACCCGTCCACTGGGGGCATGCGTTCTGGACACAGGACGAGGGCGCTGTCCGGTATCCGCGTTAGCGTGGAGACATGAGCATCGAGCACGTGGAGCAGCATGCGGATCAGGCTTCCGCTCCCGAGACCGCTCGTCGTGCTGCCCTCCTGGCCGCCCTGGATGTCGTGCAGGGCGGGCCCGAGGAGCGCTTCGAACGCATCACCCGGATCGCACGCGAGGCCTTCGGCGTCGCCGGTTCCTTCCTCAACCTGGCGGGCGACGACCTGCTCTTCCACAAGTCCCAGCAGTCCGACGCGGTGTTCCCCGGGTCGACGCCGCTCCGTGACACCTTCTGCGGACGGACCCTGCACCAGGACGGTCCCGTGGTCGTGGCGGACGCCCGCGACGACCAGCGGTTCTCGGACCTGCCGATGGTGAACGACGACCCGAACGTCCGCTTCTACGCCGGGGTGCCGCTGCACGTGGGTGCAGACGCGACCAAGGTCGGCACGCTCTGCCTCATCGACCCGCAGCCCCGGACCCTCACCGCGGACGACGTCGTCCTGCTGCAGGAACTCGCAGTCTGGGCGGAGCGCGAGCTCGCCACGGGCCTCGACGACGACCGGATCCGCGCCGTCCTGACGGGGCTGCAGCCGCGGACCGTCGACCTGCCGGGGTGGACGATCGGCGGCACGTCGATCCCGCACGGCATCGTGTCGGGTGACTTCCACGAGTGGCGTGTGGCCGGCGACACCGTCGACCTGACCGTCGCGGACGTGATGGGGAAGGGCATGGCCGCCGGCCTCCTCGCCGCCGGGATGCGCGGAGCACTGCTCGCCCGCTGCAACGAGGTCCCACCGACCGCCGTCGCCGCACTCGAGGAGCAGGTGGCGCCGGACCTCAGCGCAGCCGAGGCCTTCGCCACGCTCTTCCACGGCCGACTCGACACCACCACGGGCAGGCTCGACTTCGTCGACGCGGGGCACGGCCTCGTGCTGCACCTGCACGCCGACGGCACCGAGACCGTCCTGCGCTCCGTCGACCTGCCGATCGGCCTGCACCCGGTCGGCATCGACCGTGCCGTCGGGCAGCTCGTCCTCGAACCGGGGGACTCGCTCGTGCTGGTCAGCGACGGGGCGCTCGAGCTCTGGGACTCGACCCTGGCGTCACTGTCCCGTCTCGGTGCGCTGTACCGGAAGTCGTCGGACCTCGGGGCGTTCCTGGCGGGCGTCCGCGGCCGTGCGATCGAGCACGACCCGGGCGACGACCTGACCGTCGTCGTGGTCTCCCGCGACGCCTGACCCGCGTCAGGCGCCGAGGCGCTCGATGAGCTCCCGGTACCGGGCGGCCGTCCGGGCGACGACCTCGTCCGGCAGCACCGGCGGCGTGCCCGTACGGTCCCAGTTGGCGCTGAGCCAGTCGCGGACGATCTGCTTGTCGAACGAGTCCGTACGGTTGCCCGACTCGTACGTGACGGCGTCCCAGTAGCGGCTGGAGTCGCTGGTCAGGACCTCGTCCGCGATGCGGATCAGGCCGTCGGCGTCGCGCCCGAACTCGAACTTCGTGTCCGCGATGACCACCCCGCGCTGCAGGGCGATCGCCGCCGCGTCGGAGTACACCGCGAGCGAGAGGTCACGGAGGGCTGCCGCATCGGCCGCTCCGACGAGCTCCTCGGTGCGCTCGAACGAGATGTTCTCGTCGTGCTCGCCCTGCGGCGCCTTGTACGCCGGCGTGTAGATCGGCTCCGGCAGACGGTCGCCGTTCGACAGCCCGGCGGGCAGGGCGACACCGCAGACGCTGCCGGACTGCTGGTACTCGGTCCAGCCGCTGCCGACCAGGTACCCGCGGACGACGCACTCGATCGGGAACATCCGGAGCGGCATGACGTGCATCGACCGGGCCTCGACATCGGCCGGCACCGGGGTCGTGGTGCCGCTCGGCGTGAGCAGGTGGTTCGGGACGTCGCGCAGCTGGTCGAACCAGAAGCGGGACAGCCGCGTCAGCAGCTCGCCCTTGCCGGGGATCGGCGGCTCGAGCGCGAAGTCGTACGCGCTGACCCGGTCCGAGGCCAGCAGCAGCAGCTCGGTGGCGCCGGCGACGTCGACGGTGTCGGCCGGCACGTAGAGCTCACGGACCTTGCCGGACGAGACGTGACGCCAGCCCTCGACGACGGGTGCGGTGCTCATCGGACGACCTTCGTGGCGATGTCGGTGCGGAACTGGCCGCCGGGCAGGGTGATGTCGTGCAGCCCCGCGTACGCGCGGTCGCGCGCCTGGGCGAAGTCGGACCCGGTCGCGACGACACTGAGCACGCGTCCGCCGGTGGCGACGAGGTCGCCGTCGAGGGTGCCGGTCGCGGCGTGCAGGACGGCGACGCCGTCACGGGCGTTCGCAGCGTCCACCCCGGTGATGACCCGACCGGTCACCGGGTTCTCCGGGTAGCCCTCACTCGCCAGGACGACGGTGACGGCCGCCTGGTCACGGAACTCCGGCCGCGGGGTGCCGCCGAGCTGCCCGGTGGCGGCGGCCAGCAGCAGGCTGCTCAGCGGGGTCGCCAGGCGGGGGAGCACGACCTGGGTCTCGGGGTCGCCGAACCGCGCGTTGAACTCGATGACCCGCACGCCCTGCTCGGTGACGATGAGCCCGCAGTAGAGCAGTCCGACGAAGGGCGTGCCCTCGTGTTCGAGCTGTCGGACGGTCGGCAGGGCGACGAGCTCGGTGACCTCGTCCACGAAGGCCTGCTCGGAGCCCCAGCGCTCGTCGAGCCACGGCAGCGGCGAGTACGCGCCCATGCCACCCGTGTTCGGCCCGAGGTCGCCGTCGCCCAGACGCTTGTAGTCCTGCGCGGGGGAGAGCGGCCGGACGTCGTGCCCGTCGCTGAGGAAGAACAGCGACACCTCTTCGCCGTCGAGGAACTCCTCGACCACGACGTGTCCGTGCTGCAGCCAGTAGGTCGCGTGGTCGAGCGCGGCCTGACGGTCCTCGGTCACCAGGACGCCCTTGCCGGCGGCCAGTCCGTCGGCCTTGACGACGTACGGTGCGCCGAGGTCGTCGAGTGCCGCCGCGGCTTCGTCCACCGTGCCGGCGTACACCGGGCGTCCGGTCGGGACGCCCGCTTCGGCCATGATCCGCTTGGCGAACGCCTTGGAGCCCTCGAGCTGCGCGGCGGCCTTGCCCGGACCGAAGACCGGGATGCCGCGGGTGCGCAGCGGGTCGGCGACGCCGGCGATGAGCGGGGCCTCGGGCCCGACGACGACCAGGTCGACGTCGTTCTCGAACGCGTACTCCGCGACGAGGGCGCCGTTCGACGGGTCGAGCGACACCGTCTCGACGTCGGCGGCGATGCCGGCGTTGCCCGGCGCGGCCGTGATGACGTGACCGCCACCATCCGGGGACGCGGCGTGCTCCGCCAGGAGGGCCGTGATGATCGCGTGCTCGCGGGCACCGGAACCGAGGACGAGGATTCGCACGCGATCACCCTACCGAGCCCGACTCGCCGCCCGCAGTGCACCGGCTAGCCTGTGGAGATGCCGCCGAGGACCATCGAAGACGCCGTCGGACGGGCTGCCCTGGAGGCCGTGACCGCCGGCGCGACGGACCGCACCTCGATCGCGACCGCCGTCCGCTGGACCCTGCAGCGCCTGGCCGAGGACGTCCCCGGCAACAGCGTGGAGGTCCGGGTCCCGCCGTTCGCGGCCGTGCAGGCCGTGCCCGGCCCGCGGCACACCCGCGGGACCCCGCCGAACGTCGTCGAGACCGACCCGGCGACGTGGCTCGCGCTCGCCACCGGCCGCCTGCGCTGGGACGACCCCGACACGGCCCGACGCGTCAGCGCCTCCGGGTCACGGGCGGACCTCGCCGCGTTCCTGCCGGTCCGTCTGCCCTGAGTTCGTCTGGCCCGGCACGTCCGGCAGCCCCGACCGGTCCGCCGACCGCGCGCGTCGCACCAGCAGCAGCACGAGTGCCCCGACGACCAGCGTCACCGCGACCGTGGGTGGCAGCACGAACGCCTCGCGGACGACGAGCGACCCGACCCCGCGGCCGAGGACCGACCCCGCGGTCACCAGCGCGACCAGCAGGACGGCGGCGAGGGCGGCGACCGGGGTGATGCGGGCCTCCCGGCCGGACGCCGCAGTGGTCGCGCCGGACCGCTCCGGACGGGAGGCCCGCCCCACCCCCGCCCCGTCGGCGGCGGGCGCCGCGCGGCGCGTCCACCGCAGCAGCAGCACGAGGAGCAGCAGCAGGCCACCGGCGCTCGACGCGTCCTGGACGAGGGAGTACACCGGGTGCCCGCCGACCTCTGATCGGAGCGCCGCCACGTGCAGGACGACCCAGCCGTGCGGGTGCGACCAGGCGTCCCAGACGACGTGCGTCACGCTGCCGAGCACGCAGGCGACCACGACCAGCGGGACCCGCGCCGGCGGGACCCGCTCGGGCCGGTGCCAGCCGGGCAGCTGCGCGCGGTACCGGGCGGGCAGGACGGGTGTCCACGCCGGCCGGACGAGGAACCACCACGCGGCGAGCACGACGAGCGACACCGCGAGGTCGATCGTGACGACGCCGACCCACGAGTGCGCGAAGCCGTATGGCGGCAGCGCGGGCACGAAGAGCACGGCGTCGGGGGCCATCGAGCCGACCGCGACGGCCGCGACGGGCAGGACGGTGTGGCGGAACGGCAGGGCGACGACTGCGTGGCTGATGGTGAACGGCACCCGACGAGCCTGGCGGCAGGCGAGACGCGGGCACATCGGCCGGAAGGTGGAGACGACAGCCGGCCCTGGACCGGTGCTGGCTCGGGGTGGCGCGGGTCGTGGGCTGGCGCTGGCCTGGCCGATACCGGCGGGAATTAGGTAGGTCCTACCGATGTGGACCGTGCACCTGGTTCTCTAACCTGGCTGAAGTCGCCGGGATTCGGACCCGACCCGAACGGGTCCGAACCCGGCGACACACGCAACGCTACGCGAAAGCGGGCCCGCTGTGTCAACGAGAACGGCGAGTCGTGCTGCATCCCGCAACTTCTTGCGGTCGATCCGTCGCGGCCGGACGCGGGCGGCACCGTCCGGACGGGGACGGCTGCCTGGTCGCGGCTGCTGGCGGCACGCGTGCCCGTCGTCCGGCGTCCGTCTGCCTGGCGCCCGGCGCCCGGCGTCCGTCTGGTGCCCGGCGCCTGGTGCCCGGCGCCTGGCGTCGAGACGGGCCCGTCTCCGTGAGACGCCGCGGTGCGCCTGAGACGCCGCAGGATCAGGGGGCGTCTCGGCCGGATGGCGGCGTCTCGCACTGACGCCGGCGTCTCGGCGGGGCCGCGGGGCCGGTGGGCCGTCCGGAAGGGCGGGTCAGACCATCTCGGCGAGCTCGGACCGCGAGCGCAGGTCCCACTTCGCGAACACCCGCGACATGTGCGCGTCGATCGTCCGCACCGACAGCCCGAGGTGTTCGGCGATCCGCCGGTTCGAGAACCCCTGGGCCGCGAGCTGGGCGACCTCGTACTCCCGCTTCGTCAGCGGCTGCGTCCGACGTCCGGCGGTCACGGCCATCCCGCACGCAGCCAGGTCGGCCTGGGCGCTGGCGATCCACCCGCGGTCGCCCGAGCGCAGTGCGTCCGCGTACTGGGTGATCGCGCTCGCCAGGGGCCCGTCGACCCGTCCCGCCGCGTCCTGCAGTCGGTCGAGCGACGACGTGGTGTCCCGACCGGCCGCGATGTCCATCACGTAGTGCAGCGCCTGCCCGTAGAGCACGTGCGTCCAGGCGCCCGAGGCGGTCCCGCGGGCGATCAGCTCGTCGGCGCGGTAGAGCCCGGCGGGGTTGCCGAGCAGCGCCTCGGCCCACGCGATGGTCATCTCGATCTGGTCGCCCAGGATCCGCATCGCCCGGAGCGGAGTCGTCCGCGCCCGCTCGACGGACTCGGCGGCCGCGTCGGTCATGCCCGCGTACGCCTGCGACATCGCCAGACGGGACCACGCGTAGGCGGCGAACCCGCCCGGGTCGTCGACGGCGTACCGCTCGCACGCGGCCGTGAACGCGGTGACGGCGTCCGACCACCGGCGTTGTCCCAGCGCCTGGTTGCCGATGCCGAACAGCTCGAGCGTGAAGTCGTACTTCAGAAACGGGTCCGACCGGCTGACCGGCACCTGGGTCACCATCTCGGCTATGTCGCCCCGCCACACCTGGACCTGGTGCATGACGGACACGATCTCGCCGACGCTCCAGGGGGAGTCCTCGAGGTGCACGGCCGCCGTGGCCAGGCACGCCTGCGCGAGCCGGATGGCCTCGTCGAGTCGCCCGCCGGTGCCGAGGGCCGCCACGGCACAGGCGGCGATCGGCAGGAAGGACCGCGGGATCGCCGGGGCGTGCAGGACGCCGGTGCGCTCGATCTCCTGTCGGACCTCGGTGAAGTCGCCACCCCAGCCGAGGTGTGACAGCCGCAGGAGCCGGAGCTGCTCGGCCGTCTCGAGGTCCACGAACTGCATCGCGGACTCGGTGAGGGCGACGGCCGCCGAGGTGTCGTCGTCGTGGAACTGGCGGAGGTTCGCGAGGGTCTCGCACGCCTCGACCACGGCGACGTCGTCGACCCGCGGGCCCGAGGTCACCAGGCCCCAGGCCGCTTCGGCGTCGAGCCGGCCGGCCTCGCGCCCGCTGCTGTACCCGTACGCCAGGGACCGGAGGCAGTGGGTGCGCACCCGGTCGGTCGGGGTGAGGCCGGCATCGGGTCCGCCGTTGAGGGCCGCGGTCGTCAGGACGATGGCGCTCTCGTGCTCCTGCAGGCCGCCGGCGACCCGGGCCGCGTCGAGCAGCTGGTCGACCGGGGGCACGATGCCGCACTCGAGTGCCCAGAGGGTCGAGCGGAGTCGGGCTGCCGGTGGTGCCCCCTCGGGCCGGTCGGTACGGAACGCGTTGGCGCGGGCGAACAGCGAGGTCCGGCGGGCGACCGGCACCAGGGCGCGGACGACCTCGCCGATGAGCGGGTGCGAGGAGCGCGCGACCGGGCTGCCGGTGTCGGTCGAGTCGATCCGGACGAAGCCCAGCCCCACCATGCGGTCGAGGTCGCGTCCGTCGACCAGGGCGATCAGGCGGGACAGCGGGATCGGTTCGGCGAGGGCGACGATCTCCACGACGTCCCGGAGCTCGCCCGGCAACGCCCCGAGTTCGGTGCGGTACATGTCCGCCAGGCTCATCGACGCCGTGACCCGTCCGCGCCAGTACCAGCTCAGGGCGGTGTGCTCGAGCGCTCCCGAGGACAGGCCGGCCCGCACGACCTCGCGCAGGTACAGCGGGTTGCCCTGCGTCGCCCGGTGGACCTGCTCCACCGACGCCGGTTCGAGCGGGGCGCCGAGCGCGCGCTCGATCAGGGACGAGGCCTCGGCCACGTCGAGCGGTTCCAGGTCGATGCGTTCGAGCAGGTCGTCCTGCCACAGCGCCCGCAGCGGTTCGGCGAGGGCCGTGAAGTCCCGGCAGGTCAGCACGAGCCGCGCGTGCTGGTCCCGCACGAGCCAGGCGACGTAGCGGGCCGACAGGGCGTCGAGCAGGTCGGCGTCGTCGACCCGGAGGAGCAGGTCGCGTCCCTCCGCCTCAGCGGCGTCCCGGAGGCGCGCCTCGGCCGGCACGGGTTCGGTCAGGTCGTCGCCCAGGACGTCGCCGAACCGGTCCGACACGGCGCCGAAGGGCATCGACGACCCGGCAGCCACTGCGGTGATCGGCACGACCAGCGGGTCCGTGTCCCGCTCCTGCGCGGCGACCCGGTCGGTGACGCGGGCAGCGACGGTGGTCTTGCCGAGCCCGGCGGCCCCCACGAGGGCGACACTCCACCGGTGCTCGCCGACGACGGCGACCGCGCGGTCCTCTTCGGCACGGGTGATCACGGGCCAGGACAGGCGGGCGGGGGCGGTCGTCGGACGGCGCTCACTCGACGCGGTCTCCTCGACCATCGCGCACCTCCGTCCTCGACGGTGTTCCGTCCTGCACCATCATCTCGCGTCCACCGGACGAACTGCCGGGCGTGGATCCTCCCAAGGTGGGGGACAATGGGGACGTGAGCAACACCGATCGACCCGACGAACGCCCGGTGCCGGCGCCGAACGCGGTGACCAGCCCGGACCAGGTCACCATCCGACGCGCCCCCCGTTTCAGCGTCTTCATCCTCGGCGGCGCCGTCCTCGGCTTCTTCGTGACGGTCATCGTCGTCGCGCTCACGATGGGCATCGATCGCGGCAACCAGCAGGAGACCACCGGTTTCGCGGGCCTCGTCGGCTACTTCAGCCTGTACGGCGTCTCGATCGGCATGCTCGTCGGCGCGGTCATCGCCGTCGTGCTCGACCAGGTCTCGTCCCGCCGTGCGGCCCGGCTGACGGCAGAGCGGGTCGCCGTCGACCCGGCTCCGGAGACCGTCGACGGCGAGCTCGAGGACCACACGGCACCGGACGTCCGGCCCGCCACCGACGTACCCGCCACCGACGTGCCCGCTACCGACGCGCCCGCCACCGACCGCACGGCCGACGAGCCGGAGACCCAGGAACGCCCCGAGCGCTGAGGCTGCGGTCGCGGACGCAACCACAGAACGGACTGGAGGGGCCCCCCCCCCGGGGGGGGGGGGGCCCCACCGGTGGGGGCCCCCGGGGGGGGGCCGCCGGCGCGGGGGGGGGTTGGG